>CAZXSC010000003.1:0-66719 GCA_964643045.1 uncultured Rhodospirillaceae bacterium | reverse complement strand
AGGCAGTCTTAGCACCGGTTCGCTCCAGCATGGTGTTAATGGCGATGGTAGACCCATGTAGGAAGAGATTGGCTTCAGAAAATTTTGATCCCGCTTTCTTGACGCCATCTGCGATTCCTTCTACTAAGCTTGTCGGCGTTGATAGCGATTTGCCGAAAAGCAAACGTCCAGTCTTCTCATCAAAGGCCGCTATATCGGTAAAAGTACCACCAATATCCGCAGCCAGGCGCATACCGGGATTACTTTTTTCTACTTCACCCAATGCTTTCTCCTTAATCTGGAATTTTAGCAATGATTTCATCGACGGTCAGCAAATCCCCGTATTTCTGCCCCATATCAAAAAGGTTTGCTTCGTGAGGTCCCTTCGCCCGGTCTCCAACCCCATCGGTGACAATCACTGTTCTGAAATTATAGCTCATGGCGTCGATGACCGAAGCACGTACGCAGCCAGATGTTGTGCAGCCTGTAACAAGGACAGTGTCGATGCCTTTGCTGTTGAGCCAGCCAGCAAGGTTAGTTCCAAAAAATCCTGAGGGCTGGGTTTTACGAACGACGTATTCACCATCAATGGGTTCGAGTTTATCGACAATCTGGCTCGCGTGAGCTCCTTCGGTGAGGGCCTTGAGGCCCGGTGCCTTGACACAGAACATGCCATTGTCCGAACCATCGTCGGCGTAGACGACCCGTGTCATTGCGACGGGCATACTTCGCGATCGGGCAAAGGCGAGCAATTCAGCGGTTTTTTCTATGGCCTCCACAATATTACCACCGCCAAATTGTTCGGGATCGGTAAAGCCATTGACAAAGTCGATTATTAAAAGAGCGGGTGATTGCCCAATGCCGCTCGAGTTGCCAAAATTCTGTTTTTCATAGATGTCCAAATCGCTCATCATAAACTCCTCGATATACCACTAGCCCAATGTAGCGGCACGGCGAACTGCGGACAACATCGAAGTACCCATCATAAAATTCTTGGCCCGTACCGGGTCCGCTGCGATCCGCCGGAGTTCGGCTAAATTTTTCTCTCGGGTTTCAGGATCTTTGGCTTCAAGACGTTTTTTATTTGCAATGGTTTGCGCTTGTGTAAACTCATGAGTTGTTGTGCGGCGTTGCACGTCATAAATGTTAAGAGCTGTTTCGTCGGCCTCGTTACGCCAAACTTTGATTAGTTTATCAGAGGCGTTGATGGCATCGTGGATACCACCATTCAAACCCATGCCGCCAATTGAATTATTCAGGTGAGCTGAATCTCCTGCCAGTAAAATTCTTCCCTGTCGGAATGTTGCAGCTACGCGCTGATTAATTGTATACACATTTTGGTGTACAATGTCATAGTCACCGTTCTTTGGGAAAAATTTCTGCATACGGATTTGGACCGCCTCGTCGTTCATGACTTCCTCGTCGGTTTGTGACATATCTGTGGGAAATACGGCACGCCAAAGTCCTGGCGGCCCGTCTCCGGCTACTTTGAATAAATTGCTCCATTCATCTGGATCCGCGTAATAGTTACGGTAACAGCACCCTCGCGCTTTTTCAAAGTCAAAGGGTGTCGAATATACGACGAAACGTTCGGGATAGGTAAATCCCTCAAAGTTAATCCCGCTCTCCTTGCGGATTGTGCTCCGCCCCCCATCACAGCCAATTAAATAAGCGCCGATAACCTTCTCGGTTCCATTGGGTCCTATGACATCAACGGAGACTTTGTCTGAGTCCTGTTTTGCGCCAGTGACTTCATGGGAAAATAGGACTGTTGTATCCTTAAATTTTTGAAGTTTAGTTAATGCTATCCGTGCAAGCTTGAACTGTTCGCATTGGACCACATAGGGAAATTTGGTTTCGTCCGCGAGGAGATGGTGGTTGAACCTTGCAACAATTTCGTCGGTTGGTCGATCCCAGAAATAAAATTCATCGCAGACAAGACCCTGTTTTTCTACTTCATCAGCCATTCCAATCTCATCAAGCATTTCTAGGGTTGCCGGGTGGGTCGTGGCCGCCCGAGGGTCATCCAGCAGACGGTCTTCTTTTTCAAAAACTGTGACCGGAATGCCAGCTTGCGAGAGCTTAAGTGCTGCTATCAAACCAACGGGTCCGGCACCAGCAATAAGGATAAGTTGACTGTGTCCAGATATTGACATCTATTCCTTGGCACGTTCACGCAACACGAACTTTTGAATTTTGCCTGTTGAGGTTTTAGGCAGTTCTTCAAAGATGACGTGTCTCGGACATTTAAAGTGTGCAAGATTTTTCCGGCAGAATTCGATAATTTGTTCTTCGGTCACGATATCTGAATCTGGTTTCAGTTCGATAAAGGCGCAAGGGGTTTCTCCCCATTTTTCGTCTTCCTTTGCGACAACTGCAGCGGCTAATACATCGGGGTGCATGTAAAGTGTGTTCTCGACTTCGATCGAAGATATGTTCTCGCCACCTGAAATGATAATATCCTTGGAGCGATCTTTTAGCTGTATATAGCCATCTGGGTGCAATACCCCAAGATCTCCGGAATGGAACCATCCACCGGTCATAGCATCCTCGGTTGCGCTTGGATTTTTTAAATATCCTTTCATCACATTATTTCCTCTGAACATAACTTCTCCCATGGTTTCTCCGTCAGCAGGAACCGGTTGCATGGTTTTCGGGTCAATTACACCCAGCTTGTCGAGAACCGCATAGTTGACTCCTTGGCGAGCATTCATGGCGGCTTTTTCGCTGTCCTGGAGATCATCCCAGTCATCCTGCCAGGCACAAACTGTTGCAGGGCCGTAGGTTTCGGTCAGACCATAGGCATGTGTCACCCGAAACCCTGCCGCGCTGATGGATTGTAGGATTGCTGCGGGGGGAGGTGCGCCGGCGGTCATTACTTCTACGGTATAATCAAATGATTTTATTTCGTCTTTTGTGGCATTAACGATCATGCCTAACACGATTGGCGCGCCACAAAAATGGTCCACCTTGTGCTCTGCGATTGCAGCGTAAATTCCTTTGGCACTGACATTGCGAAGACAGACGTTCGTGCCGCCGTAAGCGGCAATAGTCCAGGGAAAGCACCACCCATTGCAATGAAACATTGGCAATGTCCAGAGATAAACCGGTCGTTGGTTTAAATTCCACGCCATCGCATTGCCAATTGCATTCATATAGGCGCCACGATGACTGTAAACTACGCCCTTGGGATTGCCTGTTGTTCCGGAAGTATAATTTAACGATAAAGCCTGCCACTCATCTTCAGGTAAATGCCAATTGTATTCCGGATCTCCCATATCAATAAACTGTTCATAGGTCATTTCCCCTATTAGGTCGCCGCCCGGGGCTAGGACATCGTCGATGTCAATCACCAGTGGTGAAGACGAGCATTTCGCAAGAGCTTCTTTAATGGTTGAAGAGAATTCTTTATCAGTCAGAAGAATCTTGGCTTCGCCATGATCCAGTATAAAAGCAATGGTCGTCGCATCGAGCCGGATATTCAATGCATTTAAAACAGCACCGGCCATTGGAACGCCAAAATGCGCTTCATAAGTTTCGGGCGTGTTAGCACCCATAATGGCAACCGTATCCCCTTTGCGGATGCCCTGTTTATTAAGTGCATCTGCTAATTGGCTCGCCCGGGCGTAAGTCTCCGACCATGTATAGCGTCGCCCTCCATGAATGACCGACAGACGGTTCGGGTATACTCGAGCCGTACGTTCAATAAAGCTCAATGGTGACAGGGGCACGAAGTTGGCCTTGACCTGCTCGAGTTCTTCATAAGCGTCGGGCATCTGTAATACTCCTGTAATAGACCGCGGCTTGGGGGGTCAGCAATTTCAGGTTTGTGAATGTTGCATAATGGCAACTTCTTGCACAAGTTAAATTGTTTTACACGTAATGGTTAGGTCGGCTTGTTGATTTGTACAGGTTTATGTAACTTCGAAAAATGAGAGCCTTACGGCATCGGGATCGCGTCCACCAGTTGCGATAAATATGGTGCGGTTAAGCCAGTCGTACTGCGGTGCAGACGTTTCAAACCACGGGGTGCATCTGAAATAATAGCTGTCATCTTCCACCGTTTCCCCGCGTTTCAGTCTCTCCATAATCTCTTTCGGACCATGGCGGTAACCCTGATTGCTGACATAAATTAGCGCATTGTCATCGGCTTCAATTGTGTAGCGAGCATCAAGAAAGGTTACATTGTCCTCGCGAATGTACTGCCAATCTGCACCGCCTGGTAGTATTTTGCCCTGAAGCTTGGGACCGGTTACCGTGCCACCGAAAATATCAACAATTTTTCTATGCCCAGCTGGCGTGTTACCCAGATCTTTGATCGGTGCCAAGTTGACCGAAGCTTCAAACGCTAAAACCAAATCCATTTTATCAGTCCCTTTCCAGATTTATTTCCCGCACTGCAATATAAACACCTGTTGCAACTACAATAGCAATACCAATCCAGCTCCAGTTATCCGGAAAGGCTGAGAAAAACATGTAGCCTATTATAGTCGCCCAAATTATTTGGGTATAAATAAAGGGGGCGATTATACTGGCTGCGGCCAAACTAAAGGCCCCAATCTGAAAAACCTGACCCAGTGTTGCGAAGATAGTGAATCCAAATAAAAACCATATGTCATCTGCAGCCGGAGGGGTCCAAAAAAAGCAAGCCACTGGTGCTAGTAATACGATGCTAATCCAAGAACTATAGAACGTCGAGGTAAGAATAGGCGCTGCGCTTGATAGTTTTCTGTTGGCAATGAAATAAGCTGCGATAAAGGTTCCGGCAGCTAAAGCAATAAAGTAACCTGTTCGATCTCCTTCCAGGGTTGGTTGTAAAATTATAAGGACTCCTATAAAGCCGATGATAACAGCAATAGTTCTACGAAAACCGATTGGTTCACCAAGTAAGAATGGTGAAAAAGTAGTCACGATTAAGGGTGAAACAAACACCATGGCTGTGGCATCGGCGACATGAATGAAATTGAGGGACCAATAAAAGAATCCCGATGCGAGGGTTAGAAAAATGCTTCTCAAAACCTGTGGAAATATGTAATCGGGAACAAGCGAACGAATACCACTTGTTTGAATGACGAAGGGTAAGAGTATCAGTGACGTCGCTATGAATTGAACGAAGGCAACTGTGACCGGCGAGTAGCTTGATATTAGAAATTTGGCGATGCCATCTTTTGAAGCATTGGCCAACATGGCTATTGTCATCAGGCCTATTCCAAGCATTGGATTTGTCCGTTGCATACAAACCTATCCTTGAACCGTTGGCAGCTTCGTCTCAGTATTTTTTGTTGAAATAAAAATTGCAGTAACGACAAGCGTAAATCCGCCCAGCAATTGCCATGAGACCGGTTCCGAAAGCAACCAGGAACCTAATAATATTGCGGTAACGGGGTTAAGGCCCGTGGTGATCGCGGCTTGTGTGGGAGATATCATTTGAAGTGCACGCCCCCAGGAAAGAAACATTACAGAACCTCCGGGTATTGCGAGAAGAAAAATTATAATCCAGCCTTCAAGATCAAAGGAGAGAGACCCAGTAAAGGGGTTGCTGTAGATTAACGCGGTAACGAGAAGCGCGGTAACGCCAAAGAAAAGAGTATAGGTCATTAGTGCAAGATTGCCGTAGCGTTTGAGATATTTCCTTGAAAAAACATTAAAGATTGAAACTGACAACATTCCCAAAAACATGTATGCGTCACCGGTCAATGCGTTAGGAGCAATACTATCAACATTCTCACTTAGACCGATTGCTGTGCCAATCATTGCGACTAGTACGGCAACAGACTTTGTCCCGGTTAACTCCTCAACTTTGAAGACGGCGCCTAGTACGATGGTGATTAATGGCATGGCCGCAAACAGCAAACCTCCTCGGGCGGCTGTTGTATCTTCCAGCGATCTTGCCATGCAATATGGGAAAACGGCAAACATGAAAATCCCAAGTGCCATCAAAACGAGCAAGTCACCGGAACGTATTTTAGGTGGTTTTCGTGTCAGAAACAAAATGCCTGAGAGAGCTAAACCGCCCAGAAAATAACGGAGTGCGGCAAGAGATAGAGGATCCGTCTGATCAATAATTAAGCGAGTTAACGCGACGGTCATACCGCCGATTGTTGTAGACAGACTGGCGTAGAAAAACCCGAGGACTAGAACTTTTGTTGAAGGCATTGATGATTGTTTTTCCGATTTGGTATATAGGCGGGCTCAACGATTTGGATCAATATTATTTAAACTCCCCACACGTTCCCTTGAGTCGCTGGGTTTATTCTATACAATTTTACCCTATTGGAAAGAAGGAGGTTAACAAATTTGTGAAGAAAATTGTAATCATTACAGGTGGAGGTCGTGGGATTGGTTATGAGACTTCTATATTGGCTGCAAAGAAAGGCTGGGACGTTTGCGTAAATTATAACAGCAATAAAAAGCGTGCAGAAAATACCGTCGCTTTGATTGAAGAATTGGGACAGCGGGCGATAGCTGTTCAGGCTGATATAACAAAGGAACAAGATGTCATTAGCCTGTTTGAGACCTGTGCCACAGAACTTGGTGATATAACAGGCGTTGTCAATAGTGCGGGAATAGCAGAGCCGTATGGTAGGATAGACGCGCTAGAATTCGATGAAATTGTCCCTCTCATAAGTCTAAACGTTATTGCAACAATGGTTGTTACCCGCGAAGCGATTAAACGTATGTCCTCAAAAAATAATGGCTCTGGTGGTTCTATTGTGTTGCTGTCATCAGTATCTGCGCGATTAGGATCGCCTGGATTTTGTGTTGCCTATGCGGCGAGTAAAGGCGCTGTTGATAGCTTCGCTTGGGGTGCGGCGCAGGAGGTAATTAAAGAAGGGATCCGGATTAACGCTGTTAGTCCGGGTATAATTGATACGGAAATCCAGCCGAAGGGCCGGGTCGAAGAGGTTGGGCCCAATTTACCAATCGGCCGGGTTGGCCGACCAGAGGAAGTGGCCCGGGCGATTATATGGTTGTTGTCTGAAGAAGCGTCTTATGTTGCCGGAGCTAACCTTGATGTTTCAGCAGGTCGCTAGCTAAAATATCTGCGTCCAATATAAAGGAGGGCCAAAGGGGCTATAAATATTCCGGTGTACCTTAGGTTAAAGGGCAAGTTGGGCGAAACTTTTTTCTTCGAACCACTCCTCCACGCAATTTTCTCCTTCGCCACCTCGATCAACAACCAGAAATTCATGGCTATCTTCGAGAACTAGTAATGGATGGTGCCAGAGATTGCGCTTGTAATTAACACCCTGATTGCCGTCGGCTATAAATGCACGAAGATCGTTTCGTGTTACTTTTTCCCCAGTTGGTGCAACGACAACTAAGTAGGGTTTGTTTTGTAGAGGTATAAAAGCCTGAGAGCCAAGGGGATGGCGTTCCATCATTCTGATTTCAATCGGATGGGGTCTGGGTTGTCCGCGAAAGATATTTATCAACGGATAGCCGTCTTGAGTTTTGACGTCGATATCAGCAAGATCGTGAAAGCGTTCCGTCGTATCCTGATTAATTAGAATGCGCTTTGCTTCATCTCTTTGAATGACATTACCAAAGGGGGAAAAGTTTTTTATAGTTAATTTTGCAGGTTTGAGTTTAAGTGTCATGGTCAATTCGATTCCCAAAAACTCTGAAACGGCTCACGCCGCCATCAGGATAAATATTTAATCTGACATGCGAGATCGCTCCGATATCTTGTATTAAGTCCTTCTCAAAAGAATGAATTTTATCCATTTCCAGTTTTTGCTGGCCCATTATTTCTTGCCAGTTGCACTCATCGGTTAGCATGGTTTTACTATTTGGGTTTTTAATTAAAGCCCCCTGTATGGAGCAGCTGTCTGGATAATTACCTTTAAAATGAGCGGTATCTACTTCAATTCGTCTAGCAGTACCAGGTGCTCCTAAAGATATGACTATCCAGTCATTGCCTGGCTTACGGCGCCTCCGTGTTTCCCATCCGTCGCCCATGTTTGTACCACGGCCGGGCGTCAATATGACCCACGGGTCGCCGTAATGGGCGTCATTGAAACCGACGACGGTACCGCCATTGACCACAGATGAAAGTTCCTGGAGGCCATTAGGATCTTGAGTTTCCCACACCCCAACCGGGGTACCGTAAACCCGTAATCTTGCAACACCACCGTCGGGAAAAATATTAAAGCGAAGGTAATTGAAAGGTAAAGATGACGATATAGAGAAATAATTATGGGTATCCGGTTTCAGGTCACTGATAGGTAGGATTTCAGTCCAGCCAGTTTCATTATTTGGTTCGTTCGCTGAAAGCGTCGCATCAATTGAGCCTTTCGGAGGGTGATTACCTGTAAAAAAGCTCGTATCAACATTAACCCCATTTACGATTCCTTTTGTCCCCAATCGGATAATACAATGATCATTGCCTGGAGCCCTTCGCCTTTTAGATTCCCATCCGTCCATCCATTTACCATTTTCATCATATTTGTCAGGAATAAAAATAGGCTCCTCAACTTTAACCAGGCGGCTTTTTTCTGCAAAAAAATCATCTGTTGCATATATGACGTCTGCACCCAGGCGCGGCGATGCAAGGTTGATGGCATCCAGAGCATAGCTTGGTATATCTTTTTTTAGTTTGTTCATCCCAACATTTCCTATTCAATATCGTGCAAACGAAGCGAAGCAATGCGATGAACCTGTTGTAGGGCTTCCCTAAACTCTCTCTCAACGTCATTATTTAGCCGATTTCTGAATATTTTCAAAATCTCTTTTCTATAATACCCACGAACGGCAAGGATAAAGGGAAAACCAAATTTATTTCTATATTTTTCGTTTAGATTTTGAAACTCATCGAATTCTTCTTGCGTGCAGTTATCAAGGTCGGCGTTGGCTTGCTCAGATGTAGAGGCCGCTGTCAAATTTCCTTTAACAGCAAGTTTGCCGGCTAGATCAGGATGTGCACGAAGCAAAACTAGTTGTTGATTCTTTTCAGCATTATTAACAATTGTTTCCATAGCGGATTGCAGATTGTTGGCGCTGTTTTGATCTGCCTTGATACCAGCATCGTAGATTTTTTCTGCAATCCATTGGGAGTGTTCATATACTCCACCAAAGATTTTTAAAAACTCATGTCGGTTAAGTTCGGTAGGAACATTCGTTTTATACATTAGTCTTGTTCCTGAAACGGGTGAATTTTTCGCCAGTGCTTCGCTATATCAATTCTTCGGCAGAACCATACTCTGTCATGAGAGCGAGCATATTCGATGAATTTCTTGAGTGACTGGAATCGCCCCGGTCGGCCAATAATCCGACAGTGCAATCCTACCGACATCATTTTTGGAGTTGTCTCGCCTTCTTGATACAATGTGTCAAAGCTATCTTTTAGATAATTAAAAAATTGATCGCCAGAGTTAAAGCCCTGCGATGCAGCAAAACGCATATCGTTTGCATCTAAGGAATAAGGAATGATCAAGTGGGGTCTCTCTTCAATTTTTGACCAAAATGGAAGCTCGTCGGAATAGTCATCTGCATCATAGAGAAAACCGCCCTCTTCAGCGATCAGGCGCCGTGTGTTTGGACTGGTGCGGCCAGTGTACCACCCGAGGGGACGTTCGCCTGTTATTTCTTTATGGATTCTAATTGCCTCATAAAGATGCTCCTTTTCAATTTCTTCGGGTACATATTGGTAGTCAATCCATCGAAGGCCATGGCTACAGATCTCAAAATTATTTCTCAAAGCTGTTTCAACGACGTCGGGGTTACGTTGAAGTGCCATTGCCACAGCAAAAATCGTGGCAGGGATGTGATTTTCAGTGAAAAGGTCGAATAAGCGCCAAACCCCAACCCTGCTGCCATATTCGTAGAAACTTTCCATGCTCATGTGCCGAACGCCTTCGCGAGCATCGGCGCCTATAATCTCTGAAAGAAAAGATTCTGATGCTGGGTCACCATGCAGTATACAATTTTCGCCGCCTTCTTCGTAGTTGATGACAAATTGGAGAGCAATGCGGGCATTTTCTGGCCAATCAGCGAATGGTTTTTTTGCACCATAACCACGAAGATCTCGAGGATAAGAGTTGTAGCTATTCAATTCGGACATAACATAGGTTTCTCCGGCTGGATGCTTACAGGATCAGGGTGCTTGCATCGCTTGTTACAGCTGAAGTACGATAACTCCCAGAATGTAAACGAAAGTTAACTATAATGTATACAATTAATGGGAGAAAACAATAATTATGGGTTTTCTAACAACACATGTACTTGATACGGCTAACGGCTGTCCAGCTGCCAACGTGCGGATTGAATTATACAAAGTTACAAATGGTAGAATCGAACATATTGTTGATGCGGTAACAAATGAAGATGGCCGTTGTGATGGAAAAATCTTGAAGGATGATGCTTTTGTCGTTGGCACTTACGAATTGCATTTCCACGTCGGAGACTATTTTAAAACAAAAGGTGTGGATTTGGTATTGCCTAGTTTTCTCGATGTTGTTCCTGTCCGATTTAGCATTAGCCTGGCGGAAGAACATTACCATGTACCTTTGCTTGCTTCGCCATTTTCATATACGACTTATCGTGGAAGTTAAGTCAACCAAAGGCATAAATTTCAATGATCGAGATAGCATACGCGGAGTGGATTGAACTCGGATTTAGATGGTTGCATCTAATTGCCGGAATAGCATGGATTGGGTCTTCATTTTATTTCATGTTTCTTGATTACAGTTTGCGGCCTGATGAGAATCTACCAGCCGGTGTAAAAGGAGCATCTTGGAACGTTCATGGTGGCGGTTTTTACTTCATGCAAAAATATACGGTGGCGCCTGATAAAATGCCTGATGTCCTCCATTGGTTCAAATGGGAGGCCTATTTTACCTGGATTTCGGGCTTTTCGTTAATGATCATAATATATTATTGGGGCGCGGAAAGTTTCTTGATTGATAAAGAGATTATGAATCTTACACAATGGCAGGCTGTAGGTATTAGCGTTGGCTCATTCATTATTAGCTGGGTTATTTATGATCAGGTCTGCAAATCGCCGCTTGGTAAAAATGATATTGTTCTTTCGGTGATAATTTTTGCACTTATTTTACTTGCGGCGTATGGATTCACCCATGTCTATACTGGGCGGGGTGCGTTTGTTCATGTTGGAGCCATGGTAGGGACTATTATGGTTGCTAACGTTTTCTTTATAATTATACCTAATCAGCGAATTGTCGTTAAGGCATTGATTGAGGGCAACGAGCCTCCTGCACGTCTCGGTGAAGAAGGAAAGCAGCGTTCAACGCATAACAATTACCTTACATTGCCTGTTTTACTGATGATGATAAGCTCTCATTTTCCAATGATTTTTTCCAATAAGCATTCATGGCTAGTTGTGGGTCTCGTGCTCATTGTTGGGGGGATCATACGCGATTATTTTAATGCGAAAAATCAGAGTAAAGGTGGTCTGCGTCTGAAATGGCAATGGCCCTCGGCGACTATCTTTATGGTAATTCTTATTATGTTCATAAGCTATAATGAAGAGATTAAGGTATCCGAAGCGGAGCAGCTGGATTCAACTGATGCTTTGGCTATTATCCAGACACATTGTGCGGCCTGCCATGCAGCAAATCCGATAGATAAAGATGTGGAAGAGGCTCCGGGCGGGGTAAAATTAGAGAAGCTTTCTGATATCAGGAAGTACGCATCAAAAATTGTGAAACAGGCCGTATTGACCAAGGCCATGCCACTTGGGAATAAAACTGGAATGACAAAAAAAGAGCGTTATGGCCTTGGTGATTGGATAAAACGTGGTATGCCAGCTGATGAATAGAATAGACGACCTAATAAAAAGAAGCGATAATCCTGGTAGAGGGTAAGTTTGTTCAACCAGGAGGGTTTTAAGGTTTTATGGCACTTCAGTTTAGCATTAATGGAGTAAAAAATAACGTTGAGGCTATTTCGCCGACGACAACGGTATTAGATTATATCCGAGACAAACTTGCACTTACCGGTACGAAGGAAGGCTGCGCCGAAGGTGATTGTGGGGCGTGCACAATTGTAATGGCAGAAACCTCTAACGGTCATACGCGTTACCAGGCTGTTAATTCATGCCTTCTGCTGCTGCCGCAAATTGCTGGCAAGAATATTATTACCGTGGAAGGCTTAGAAAACAAAACTGATGAGAATCACAAATCGCTTGATCCTGTTCAGTACGCAATGGCCCAATCTGATGGCACCCAATGCGGGTTTTGCACGCCTGGTTTCGTCATGTCTTTGTTTGCCCTTCGGAAAAGTAATAAAAAACCGACTGAAGCAGTTATTCATGACGCGCTAGCAGGAAATTTGTGTCGCTGTACCGGTTACCGCCCAATCGTAGATGCAGCGAAGGAGGCTTGTGTTGGATCTCCAAATAAAGACGTGTTTGAGACTTTTCCTCTATTTTCTAAATATGGGTCAGACAAACAGGCATTTTATGCCCCAAAAAATATCGAGGAAATGACGAATGTTTATGATGCCAATCCAACAGCCACAATATTATGTGGAGGAACAGACGTAGGATTGGAAGTCAGTAAAGAGCGCAAAATGATTGAAGAAATAATCTACACAAGTCACGTAGCTGAACTCCTGCAAATTACCGAAACTGAGACCGATATAACCTTCGGTGCCGCTGTAACATATTCAAATGCCTTGCCCTATATTGAAAAATTGTTCCCTTCATTTGCAACTTTAGTGACCCGAATTGGTTCTATCCAAATTCGGAACGTAGGAACGATCGGTGGGAATATTGGTAATGCCTCTCCAATTGGCGACACATTGCCGTGTTTGATTGCTTTAGATGCGACAATAACGCTGTGTTCGAAGGTTGGAGAACGTAGCCTGGCGGTTGGTGAATTCTTTCTCGATTATCGCAAGACAGTCATGAAAGAAGGGGAGTTTATTACGAATGTGCGTATACCAAAACTTGGGCCATCCCAGAAATTTCGGACCTATAAGATTTCGAAGCGATATGACCAAGATATTTCGGCCGTGATAGGGGCTTACAGATTAGATTTTGATGGTGATACAATTGCGAAGGCGTGGGTAGCTTATGGCGGTTTAGCCCCTATTCCGAAACGCGCCTCAAGATGCGAGAAATCACTAACAGCTAAGAAATGGAACATAGTCACGTTGCGTTCAGCTTCAAGGAAGATTAGCGAGGATTTCCAGCCGATCAGTGATTTCAGGGCTACGAAGGATTATCGCCTTAAAGTTGCTGCTAATTTATTTGAGCGACTTTATCAGGATCTAGAAAACCCGGGGCAACCTAATGATGTGGTTTCTCTCTGATGCCTGATCTTACGGAAATTATTGGTGCTGCTCACGATAGTATACGGCATGATAGTTCAGTTAAGCATGTGACTGGCAAAGCGCTATATATTGACGATATTCCAAATTTCCCCAATACCTTGGAACTTGTACTTGTGACCTCACCCTTTGCGCATGCAGTGGTTAAATCAGTCGATGCAACCGAAGCGATAGCGATGGCTGGCGTAATCGCTGTTTTGACCGCAAAAGATATTCCTGGGCATAACGATATTGCTCCGGTTTTTGAGGGCGAGCCCGCAATCGCCGGGGACATTGTTGAATATGTGGGTCATCCGGTGGCAGTAGTTGCTGCCGAAACATATGATCAAGCGTTTCATTCAGCAAAATTAGTGAGAGTGACCTACGAGGAACTTGAGCCGGTTTTGAGTATTAAGGAAGCGTTGGTCAAAGAACAGTTTACTTATGATCCACCAACCATCACGCGAGGAAATCCAGATAAAGCGCTGAAAAGTGCTGCTCATAGATTGCAGGGGGAGCTATCATGCGGTGGTCAAGATCATTTTTATCTAGAAACGAATATCGCAGCAGCATTTCCTGGCGAAGACAATGATATGACGATTTTCAGTTCGACCCAACATCCAACCGAAGTGCAGCATGGTGTTGCACACGTACTTGGGGTGCCAAGTAATTCTGTTACAGTAGAGGTGCGCCGTATGGGAGGGGGCTTTGGAGGTAAGGAAAGTCAGCCAACTATTATCGCTGCTCTCGCGGCGTTGACGGCATTCAAAACGGGACGCCCTGCCAAACTTCGCCTTCGCCGTGATGCTGATATGATTATTACAGGAAAACGTCATGATTATGAGTATGGTTATGATGTTGGTTTTAATGACAAAGGACGCATTGAAGGTATTGATATTTCAATGGCCATGCGTTCTGGTAACGTTGCTGATTTAAGCTCCGGGGTGCTTGCACGCTCATTGTGCCACGCTGATAACTGCTATTATCTCCCGAACGCTCGACTACGAGGCTATCCCTGCAAGACTAACACTGTTTCCAACACTGCTTTTCGTGGCTTTGGGGGTCCACAAGGTATGCTAATTATAGAAACGATTCTTGAGCACATTTCTCATCATCTAGGAGTATCCCTAGATGATATTCGCAAAGAAAATTATTACGGAACCAATGATAGGAATATCACGCCTTACGGTCAGACCATAAACGACAATATTATTGCCGAACTCTCGGAGCATTTGTTGAGTAAAATCGACTACGAAGATCGAAAATTGAAAATCGAGAAATTCAATCAAGAAAATAGCATTTTTAAAAAAGGCATTGCCGCCATGCCTATTAAGTTTGGCATTTCATTTAATATGCCTGCCCTCAATCAAGCTGGAGCATTGATTCATGTTTATACAGATGGTTCTGTGCATCTTAATCACGGTGGCACAGAGATGGGTCAAGGTCTGTTTACCAAGGTTTCTCAAGTGGTTGCGACAGTTTTCCAGATTGATATTACGAATATAAAGATTTCTTCTACGCGCACGGACAAAGTACCAAATACGTCTGCAACGGCAGCCTCGGCTGGTTCTGATCTCAATGGAATGGCTGCATTTAATGCAGCGGAAGATATTAAAACTCGTATGAAAACTATAGCGAGTAATTTTTTTAATGTGCCTGACAGCAAAATAGAATTTCGCCAGAATCGAGTTTATGGTGGTAATAAGAGTATTTCTTTTGCCGAGCTTGCATATAAAACCTGGGAGGCTCGGGTGTCGTTGTCGGCGACAGGCTTCTACCAGACACCCAACATTTCTTGGGACCCTATAACGTGCTCGGGTTCACCATTTTACTATTATACCTATGGTTTCGCCGTTTCGGAAGTAGTGATAGATACACTAACCGGCGAATCTCGTACGCTCAGAACTGATATTTTGCAGGATTGTGGTAATTCCATTAATCCAAGTGTTGACTATGGCCAAATTGAAGGAGCATATGTGCAGGGCATGGGATGGTTGACATCAGAAGAACTCGTTTGGAGTGATAAAGGCGAATTTTTAACACACGGGCCTTCTACTTACAAAATACCAGGTAGTCGCGATGTTCCTCAAGAATTCAACGTACACATTCTTGAGGACGCACCCAACCATGTGCCAACTATTTTCAGATCTAAGGCGATCGGTGAGCCTCCTTTGATGCTAGCGATTTCTGTATGGTTGGCATTACGAGACGCAGTGACGCGTTCAGGAGATGGCACCAAAAGACCGAATCTGAATGCTCCGGCAACGCCAGAAGCCATTCTCAAAGCTGTAACAGAAATTCGGGTGTGATTAAGATGGTCGATCAGACACCAAGATTGGAACTGAAGGGTGTAAGTAAAGAATATCCAGGGGTCATTGCGAACAAGAACGTTGACCTTAGAGTTATGCCAGGAGAAATTCACGCTTTACTGGGTGAAAATGGTGCGGGTAAGTCAACTTTGGTGAAATACATCTACGGCGTCCAACAAGCTGACACAGGTGTTTTTAAATGGGAAGGACAAGAGTTGGACGTTGCTAACCCAAAAGCCGCACGTAACCTAGGCATCGGCTTGGTTTTTCAACATTTCTCGTTGTTTGATGCTCTGACGGTTGAGGAGAATATTTCGATTGGTGTTTCACCTGATCTTGCAGGTAAAAATCTTAATGAGCGCATTCGCGGTGTGTCGCGACAATACGGACTTCCGCTCGATCCAGAACGTTTTGTTCATACATTATCGGTTGGTGAGCGACAGCGGATTGAAGTCGTGCGTTGTTTATTGCAAAGTCCTAAGTTGTTAATCATGGACGAGCCGACCTCGGTTTTGACACCGCAAGAGGTTGATGAGCTTTTTATAACCTTGCGACGACTATCAGACGAAGGTGTTTCAATACTCTACATCAGTCATAAGCTGCAGGAGATTAAAGATCTATGTCATGTTGCCACTATTATGCGCATGGGTAAGGTCGTTGATAATTGTATTCCCGCGGAAGAAAGTCCGCGTAGTATGGCCGAAATGATGATGGGAGCTAATTTGATTGCTCCTGAGAAGCCAAAAAAAGATGCTCCAGGTCTTCCTTACTTGATTGTAAATAATTTAAGCCGAAAATCCGATCATCAACATGGCGTTGACCTGAAAAATGTTGATTTCGAAGTTCGCAAAGGTGAGGTTATTGGAATTGCTGGAATTGCCGGTAACGGTCAGATTGAGTTGATGGAGGTGCTAAGTGGCGAGGTCGGGGTTGAGGAGCCTCAGTCGGTTCGACTCGGAGAGACAGCCGTCGGTGACCGCGGGCCTGGGGCTAGAAGGAGTGCTGGCTTAAGGTTTGTTCCAGAAGAACGGCTTGGGCATGGTGCCGTTCCGGAAATGTCGTTATGGGAGAACACCTTTCTATCAGGCTTTGCAACGATGAACCTAGTTTCGAAGGGTTTAATCAATATAAAAGAATCAATAAAGTTTGCTACTGAAATTGTTTCTAACTTTAATGTTAAAACACCGGGAGTTGAACATGCAGCAAACTCGCTCTCCGGCGGTAATTTGCAAAAATTCATTTTTGGTAGGGAAATTCTGCAAAACCCGGAAGTAATTGTGGTCCTGCAACCCACTTGGGGGGTGGATGCCGGCTCCGCAGCTTTTATACGCCAATCGCTTCTCGATTTGGCAGCGGACGGCGCAGCCGTTCTGGTTATAAGTCAGGATATACAAGAGTTGTTTGAAGTGTCTGATCGTATTTCTGTTATATGTGAAGGCAGGTTATCTCCATCTCGACCTGTCGATGAAATCACTGTTGAAGAAATTGGTTTGCTAATGGCAGGAATTGAGTCCGAAACAATAATAGGGCGTGCGATCAATGGTTAGGTTAGAACTGCGGGGAGCGACATCTCGCCGAATGGTGTATTTGTCACCAATCTTTGCAGTCATACTCACATCTATTGCCGGGATCGTTATGTTTACTCTTCTGGGAGTTGACCCGGTTAAGGCTATTATCACATTCTTTATAGCCCCCTTGAATTCTATCGATGGATTAGCCGAACTTTTTGTTAAAGCAACGCCATTAGTTTTGATAGCCGTTGGGCTGTCTTTCGGCTTTCAAGCCAATATCTGGAATATCGGGGCTGAAGGGCAGTTGACGATAGGTGCACTTGCTGGTGGTGGAGTTGCGCTATTGTTTTTTAACGTTGATACACCATTTTTATTACCAGCCATGCTGATTTCAGGAATTTTGGGAGGTATGGCCTGGGCGGCAATTCCAGCTATACTTAAAACAAGATATGGAACTAATGAAATTCTTACGAGCTTAATGCTAACGTATGTCGGGCTATTAGTGTTGAGTTATCTAATACATGGGCCCTGGAAAGATCCGGATGGACAAAATTTTCCAGAGTCTCGTTTATTTCACGATGCTGCTCTTATTCCTATTATTTTGGAAGAAACGCGCCTGCATGTGGGTTGGATCGTCGCTTTATTTGGTGTTGCTGTGGCCTGGGTTATCATGACGCGACATATGATAGGATTCCAGATTCGTGTAATTGGTTTAGCGCCGATGGCTGCCAAATTTTCCGGGTTTAAAGAGAAGCAGATTATTTGGCTGACATTGATGATAAGCGGGGGGGCTTCTGGGCTTGCTGGGACGATCGAAGTAGGAGGTCCAATCGGACAAATCATCCCAGTAATTTCACCCGGTTACGGCTTCACCGCCATAATCGTCGCCTTTCTAGGCCGACTTCATCCCGTTGGCTGTTTGCTTGCTGGTTTGTTGATGGCGCTGACTTATCTAGGAGGTGAAAATGCTCAGATCGAAATGAACTTGCCCAATGCGGTTACCGGAGTTTTTCAAGGTATGCTTTTGTTCTTTTTATTAGCCGCTGACGTTTTGGTCCGTTATCAAATTAAATTTGGTAGTCACAAAAAAGTCACATATGGAGTTGGTTCTTGATATGAATGAGTGGATAGTTCCAGTTTTATTGACAATTATAACGGCCTCAACACCGCTGGTATTCGCCGCGGTCGGTGAGGTAGTTGTTGAAAAATCGGGTGTCCTCAACTTGGGAGTTGAGGGTATGATGATCGTGGGGGCTATCACGGCCTTTGCCGTTGGAGTGTCAACCGGCAATGCCCTGTTAGCTATTATCGCAGGAGCAGTGGGCGGAATGGTGATGGCTCTCATATTTGGAATTTTGACGCTTAACTTGTTGGCTAATCAAGTTGCCGCAGGGCTGGCGCTGACCATATTTGGCTTGGGCTTCTCATCTCTCCTGGGTTATGCATTTGTTGGTAGAACTTTTCCGGGGTTACCAAAATTGGAGATACCATTTATTGGCGATATACCCATTATAGGACCATTATTATTTAATCATGACATACTGGTATATGCATCTGTCTTTTTTGTTATGTGTACAACGTATACACTTAATCGGACACGGCTGGGTTTATTGATTCGCGCGGTTGGTGAGAATCACGATGCGGCGCATTCAATTGGCTATTCAGTCATCACCATTAGAATGGCATGTGTTTTATTTGGTGGAGCGATGGCGGGTCTCGGAGGAGCTTATTTGTCACTCGCATATACCCCGCTCTGGGTTGAAGGTATGACTGCTGGGAGAGGATGGATTGCCTTGGCGCTGGTTGTTTTTGCATCTTGGCGCGCGTGGCGTGCCTTTTTTGGTGCATATTTATTTGGTGGTATTTCAATAATACAATTGCATGCACAAGGATTTGGTGTTGATATAGCGCCGCAGTTCTTGTCAATGCTTCCCTATCTTGCGACGATAGCGGTTCTTGTGCTTATATCGCGAGATAGTTCACGGGCAAAACTTAATGCCCCAGCTTGTTTGAGTAGGAATTTTCATGCGTCGGGTTAATTGCACTATATTGTTAACATTATCTATGGGAGAAAAAGGATGATTTTAAGAAAATTAATTTTAGGCTCACTCGCGGCAGCGGCAATGGTATTTGTTTCAGCGGCGGGATATGCTGCAGATAAAAAGACCAAGGTTGGTTTTGTTTATGTGGGGCCAATCGGTGATCATGGTTGGAATTATCAACATGAAGTTGGTCGTCTCGCGGTCGAAAGGACATTTGGTGATATGGTGAAAACCAAATATGTCGAAAAAGTTGCCGAGGGTGCCGCTGCAACCCGGGTGATTACAAATCTCGCTCGCTCCGGGCATAAGCTTATTTATACCACGTCATTTGGCTATATGAATCCAACTTTAAAAGTGGCTAAGCGATTCCCGAAAGTGAAGTTTGAACATGCCACGGGTTACAAACGAGCGAAAAATATGGCTACTTATTCGGCACGGTTTTATGAAGGCCGGCACGTTGTAGGTTTGGTTGCCGGTAAAATGACAAAGTCAAATGTATTAGGCTATGTTGCTTCTTTTCCAATTCCAGAGGTTATCCGAGGTATTAACGCAACTTTTCTAGCCGCCCGTTCGGTGAACCCAAATATAAAAATTAAAATTGTTTGGGTATTTACTTGGTTTGATCCGGGCAAAGAGGCCGATGCGGCTAAAGCTTTGATTGCCCAAGGCGCTGACGTGATTATGCAGCACACGGACTCGCCAGCCCCCCTTCAGCAAGCTGCAAAGGCTAAAGTGTGGGCAATTGGTCAGGCGTCGGACATGACAGCCTTTGGCCCAAAGGCGCAATTAACAGCGATCATTGATGACTGGAATTCTTATTATATAGCCCGTACGAAGGCGTTTCTCGATGGCACATGGGAATCTGGTGATGTTTGGGGTGGTTTTAAGTCAGGAATGGTAAAAATGGCCCCTTATAATAAGGCTATTCCAGCTGATGTTGTCGCTATGGCTGAAAAAGCTAAAGAAGGCATCATTGCGGGAACGGTTCATCCCTTTACGGGGCCGATAAGAGACCAATCAGGGAAAGTCCGTGTTCCAGCAGGTAAGACTGCGGATGATGGAATGTTGGCGGGTATGAAATTCTATGTAGAAGGTATAGAAGGTAATATTCCAAAATAACTTTCAATAGAAAGCGGATCGCAAGGTCATTTGAATTTAGCGCCTTGCGATTTTTGCTTCTTGTTAGGTTTTGGCCAACAGCATGTCGATGAAATCTGACATAGGGGATGCGCTTGCGCTCAAGGGCCGAGTTTTAACTTTTAACGATGGCCCTAATAGCTATGACTATTGGGAAACAGGTTGCGTTTTTATAGAAGGTGGGTTCATTAGGAGCGTGGGCAGTTTCAAGTCGGTTAATGTGCCTGAAAACGTTCGTATTATTGACTATGGCGAAGACCTGATTTTGGCAGGCTTCATAGATGGTCATGTTCATTATCCCCAAATGAATGTTATTGCCTCGTATGGCACTAAATTAATTGATTGGCTAAATGTATATACCTTCCCGGAGGAAGCCAAATTTTCCGATAAAACTTACGCAAAAGCTGTCGCCCAATTTTTTATTTCCGAATCCCTTAAGAATGGTTATACGACCAGCGCCGTATTTTGCACCATGCACCCACAATCGGTTGATGTGTTTTTTGCAGAAGCCGAGCGAAAAAACCTCCGGATGGTGGGTGGAAAAGTTCTAATGGATCGGCATGTGCCGGATAATTTATGCGATACAGCTCAACTAGCGTATGATCAATCCTTGGACCTAATTAACAAATGGCATAAAAATGGCCGCGCACTATACGCAGTTACGCCGCGATTTGCACCAACTTCAACACCTGAACAACTTGAGGTTGCGAGCACGCTCTACAAGGAAAACGAGGGAGTTTATATCCAGTCACATGTTTCTGAAAATGTTGATGAAATTTCCTGGGTTGCAGAGCTTTTCCCCAAGGCATCTTCCTATCTTGATGTTTATAGTCGTTTTAATCTTTTGGGTCCACGTACGCTCTATGGCCATGGGATCCACTTCTCTGATTCAGATATAGAAATGGTAAAAGATACTGATACATCAATTGTTCATTGTCCAACGTCGAACTTGTTCATGGGGAGCGGTCTATTTGAATACGAGAAGTTTCAAAATGCCGGGACACGCGTGGCATTGGGTACTGATGTAGGGGGGGGCACGTCATTGTCTCCATTCGCTACAATGAAGGCTGCTTATGAGATCGCCCAGTTTCGTAATTACTCCCTATCACCTTTTGAGGTGTTTTATATGCTCACGCTTGGCGGTGCAAAAGCATTACACCTTGAAGATAAGATAGGCCGAATTGAATCGGGATACGAGGCTGATTTAGTTGTTGTTAACTTGAATTCAACTGAGCTAATTCGGCGACGTATGATGCAAGTTAGCGACTTAGCTGAAACATTATTTTTACAAATTATATTGGCTGATGATCGAGCCATACGAGCCACCTACGTCAATGGTAGGAAAGTCACTTAATTAGAAGATAAAATATAATGCGTGAATTAATTTATTTTTGTATCTCGAGAAATTTATTTTAAATCTTCACCGTTAAATTATATTTTTGAAATATATGTAAAACATTGAAAATAAACATAAAATATTTATTTTTGTTAAAATCAATTATTGTTAGTATAATTAGCCTTTATGATGTAGCTTTTTTCAGGTTTTATAGGTGTTCAAGTTATAATAACGGTTCTATCTTCATTTATTTGTGACAATAATAAAACAGGAGGTTTGAAATGTCGGAACAACCATCAGAAGCGGATTTACAAAATCCGGATTATTCTCCGCCGCTGGGCGAGGCTATACCACTTGGTATACAGCATGTACTAGCTATGTTTGCTGGTAACGTGACAGTACCACTTTTAATAGCGTTAGCGGCGGGTGGACCTCAACTTATTACCCCTCTAGTGCAAATTGCTTTGTTAGCGGCCGGTGTCGCAACGCTTATTCAAACAGTTGGCATTGGTCCAGTTGGGTCGCGTCTTCCTGTGGTTCAGGGTACTAGTTTTGCCTATGTTGGTATTTTAATTGGGGCCTTGAAAAGTGGGGCGACATTAGCAGCAGTTTTTGGAGCTTCTTTAATAGGCGGCTTGTTTCAGATTATTTTGGGTTTCTTTATTCCCCAGATTCGTAAATACATACCACCATTGGTTTCAGGGGTAGTTGTAATGACAATCGGATTTACACTTCTCCCTGTAGGTATAAAGTACTCAGCTGGTTGTGGAGCTTTCCCAGCACCTTTTTGTAAAGGACTTGGATTTGGCAGCTTATCAAACTGGGGAATGGCGTTATTCGTGATAATAGTAACCTTACTGATCCGTCGATATGGTAAAGGTATTTGGTCAGCAGCTTCCATATTTTTTGGGTTAGTCATAGGTTATGTTGTTGCTCTCCCTTTTGGAATGGTGAGCCCTAAGGCCATAGCCAAGATTGGAAGCTCTGACTGGTTTGGACTTCCAGGCCAATGGTTTGGTTTGGACTTTACTAGTCCTGCTGCTGTCGGTCTCATTGGCTTGATGATCATAATGGCGTTTATTACCACGATCGAAACAGTTGGCGACATATCTGGTATTACTATGGGTGGTGCCAATCGAGAGCCGACAGATGACGAGCTGAAAGGCGGAATAATGGCTGATGGGCTTGGGTCTGCTGTTGTTGCCTTATTTGGCGGTCTTCCCAACACCTCCTATAGCCAAAACGTTGGCTTAGTTTCATATACGAAAGTAATGAGCCGGCACGTCGTGTCTATTGGGGCTATATTTTTAATTCTTGCGGGTTTAATACCAAAATTGGCCGCTTTGGTTGCTGCCTTGCCATCCTCTGTATTGGGCGGTGCGGCTGTGGTCATGTTTGGTATGATTGCGGCGGCGGGAATGAAGCTAATAGGTCAGGCAGGTTTTAGCGCGAGGAATATGATTATAGTTGCCCTCTCTCTAGGACTGGGTGTTGGTATTTGGCAGGTGGATCAACTTGGCAAATTGGCAAAATTTGGGCCAATTCCATCGTCAAGCTTTGTTGATTGGTCAATACCACTATTCGTTTCTGGTATCGTTGTGTCTGGTCTCGTGGCAGCTGTTTTAAATGTGGCTATGCCTGAAGATGACTAATTAGCATTGAAGAAGCACATAGGATGAACACAAAAGTCCCTCAGCTTTCTAATAAGAGTTGGGGGACTTCTCGTTTCATACGACAAATTCAATAATTACTACTTGGAACTGCAATATAATTTAGCGTTGGATGAATATGGACAAGCTTTCAAGAAGTCTCTCTTTGTTGTTGTTTCATATTACCTTCCCAGCGTGGCACGGTATCAACCGTAATATCAAACTGATCCAAAACGCGCATGACCACATGGTCGATCATGTCCTCAATACTTTTCGGGTGATTATAAAAAGCCATCATCGGCGGCACAATTCTAACTCCCATGCCAGCTAATTTTTGCATGTTCTCTAAATGAATTTGGTTGAGAGGTGTCTCGCGAGCGACCAGTACAAGCTTCCTCTGTTCTTTTAATATGACGTCCGCGGCCCGGTGAACAAGGTGGGATCCCTGACCACTTGCGATCGAAGCGAGGCTAGCCATTGAGCACGGAATAATGATCATGCCTTCAGTATGGAAGGAGCCTGAAGACACAGCGGCTCCCATTTCGCCAGGAGGGTAATGGATGTCAGCCATAGCAATGACTTGCTCGTAGCTATAGTTGGTTTCGTGTTCGAGCGTTTGGTGTCCCCATTTACTTATTATCAGATGAGTTTCTATATTTGTTCCATTCAGGATCTCCAGCAGGCGGATTCCCAGAACTGTCCCAGTTGAACCGGTAATGCCAATTATAATTTTTTTCAAATTATTACCATTCTATTCAATATTTATACGCAGCACGTTTGATTTATACTCTAGCACCTTTGCTACCAGCTTTAATCGAATCTAGATAGAATGAACTATTAGCACTGCAAAGGCTTAACAGTAAAGGGTATTGGTGTCTCCTACCAATTTTTTTGTTTGTAGCTATGCTGAACGGTAAGTCGGGATTACAATTGAAAAGGTTTCGAAACTAATTTCGTACAAATGCAACCAGATTTCAGATTGACTTTCTGATGGCTTACCGTTATCGCTAGAGGGGATGAATTGGGAATACGGTGAACTCGTTCTTGAGTAATTCCGTAGCTACCCCGCAACTATAAGCATCGTGCAAGCCAGATACCAGTCATCAAATTTTACACGGAGGGTGGAATGAGTCGGTTAAGTGTTTTTCAACAAAGTACTAAACTTAGTAACTTGTCACAAAGGTTAATTGTTGCGTCATTTGGAATCATCATAGGATCATTTATTTTGCTTGGGATTGGGTTTGCCAGCGGAAGTTTTATCCACAACGCGGCACATGATGCTCGACACGTAAATTCCTTTCCCTGTCATTAGGTTTTGCTAATGTTACAACGATTAATATTTACCGGGTGTTTATCTGGGGCGATCGCGGGCGTAATTTTGACGATCGCACATTTGACGATGGTTCAGCCACTTATTGCTAAAGCAGAAATTTTTGAGCTGCGTTCGGATGTATCTTCATTCGGCATCAAACATATGCATCAAAACAGTATCACCCATACCCATACTGGTGGAAACGTTCCGCATTTCCATGAAAGAAATTTCCACATTCATGGTAACGGCAACATGCATACCCATCCAAATTCAACAAATGAGCACCGCCACGAGGGGCCTATGACTGGAGTGTCCCATGACCATGGCGCGCATTCACATAATGAAAATGCATGGATACCACAAGATGGTGTTGAACGTTCGCTATATTCCTTGGCAGCAAATATGTTAACAGCCATTGCGTTCGGTTTATTGCTGGCATCCGGTTTTACGCTTTATGGCAGACAAATAAACCTCTTTAAAGGTTTAGTATGGGCCGGCGCGGGTTTTTTGTGTTTCTCATTTTTACCCGGATTGGGCTTGCCCCCAGAATTACCAGGGTCTGTCGCTGGAGATTTACTTGCTCGCCAAATCTGGTGGTTGGCAACAGCGACGTCAAGCGTTGTGGGCCTAGCGCTTTTTGCTTTTGGCAAGTCTGTTACTTGGCGGGTTACTTCCCTTTTATTTTTGACAGTACCACACGCCGTTGGAGCGCCTTTCCCTGAATTTGGTATTGTTGGAGTTTTGCCACCAGAGTTGGCTGCACAGTTTGTGATGGTGACCTTACTTGTTTCAGGATTAATGTGGTTAACTTTAGGTGTGTCGGCGACCTTGTTACATGCTAAATTATCCGGGGAAAGCAATTCAAATACTTTAAAGCCCCAATTAAATTAATTCAATTTTCAATAGTTTACTTGTGTTCACCTAGAATGTTAGGTGTCTTCTAGGACCAGGTTGATGTTGAGGAATTGTTGGGAGGATTAATTGTTATTTGTTACTTTTGCTTCTTCAAATGTCGCCATACCGTTATGGCAGGCTACTGCGCCACGCAGAATTCCAACAGCTAATGCGGCTCCAGAACCCTCTCCTAACTTCATACCAAAATCAAGTAAAGGCACTTTACCAAGCCGCTTCAGTAAGCGGCGATGTCCGGGTTCACCCGAGACGTGCCCAACAATACAGTGGTCTAAGGAATGCGGATCAAACGCATGGAGTGTGGCAGCCGCTGCACAGGTAACATAACCATCCAACAATATTGGGATTCGAGATAAACGTGCAGTTATAATGGCACCGCATATTGCGGCCATTTCTCGACCTCCTAAGCACCGGAGAATTTCAAGTCCATCGGTTAGTGCTGATTTGTGTAACAAAACACTCTCCTTAACCACCTTCATTTTATTTGCTAATTTTTTGCCCTCGACCCCAGTACCAGGTCCAACCCAGTCACTTTCTTTACCTCCATAAAGAGCGAGACAAATCGCAGCTGATGCTGTGGTGTTTCCGATACCCATATCCCCAACACATAGAAGATCCAAACCGACATCTGGGCCCGACATTCCAAAAGCTACAGCTTCTGCGCAGTCAGCACCATCCATGGCAGGTTCTTTCGAGAAATCTCTAGTAGGGATATCAAGGGCAGCTTCCATTACTTTTAGTTCAATATCGAAAACCTTACACAGCTGATTTATCGCAGCACCACCAGATTGAAAATTTGAAACCATTTGTTGATTTACCTCGGGCGGAAAAGCTGAAATATTTTGTGCCGTTATGCCATGAGAACCAGCAAAAACAATAGCACGTGGCAAGTCCATTCTTGCCGGATATTTACCCTGCCAACCAGCAAGCCATGCAGCTATTTCTTCAAGTCGTCCGAGGGATCCTCGAGGCTTGGTAAGTTCAAGTTCTCGAACTTCGGAATTTGCTATTGCTTCCTTATCTGGGCCAGGAAAATCTTGAATTAGTTTTCGGATAGCATTAAGTGAAGTGATTGGGCTTTTTGTCATTTAGTATTCTCATCGCCTTTAGGCTATTATTTGAGTATAATAAATTAGATTTATACCGTGTAATATAACGCGGATGATATTAACAAAAGCAAAAAAGCATTAGGGACTTAATTTGGCCAAAAAGATACAAATATTATGAGCAACGAAAATTTCGAAAAAGCTAAACAATCAGATAGCATTAGTGATGAGGATCCGGTTGGCGGTTCCGACTTCTTGGGACGTATAAAACATAATGTAGATAAGCAGGGGTGGTTCTCTGATTTAAAAATTTGCTTTGGTGTATTGACGCGATTACCAATATATATTGGCGTTTCTCCCGAAGATTTTTCAATTTCAGAAGCATCAAGATTTTTTCCAATAATTGGCGCGGTCATTGGCTTAATTGCCTCTGTAGTCGTGTGGATTGGAAGTTGGTTCGGTTTTCCGCCGATTTTGTTGGCTCTATTTGCATTATTAACGATTACGTTAGTAACAGGAGCGCTCCACGAAGACGGGCTAGCTGATACATTTGATGGACTTGGAGGGGGGATAACCCGGGATCAAAAATTAGAAATTATGCGGGATAGTAAAATTGGTAGTTACGGGGTGATGGCGTTACTTTTCAGTTTTGGTTTGCGCTGGGCTGTTTTTACCGAAATTAGCGAATTAGGTTACACGTATATCTGCATTTCCTTAATCGCCACTTCGGCTGGATCACGCGCGGCATTGCCAATTATCATGCATTTAATACCTGTTGCTCGTGAAGATGGTTTGAGTACTAGTGCTGGGAAGCCGAGCCTCGACCGGGCACTTATAGCCTTATTTATAGGGATTGGTTTTCTACTCATTTTGTTAGGTTTTAGGGTTACTATTGTCGCTTTGGGAATTTCTATACTGTCTGTAGGTTTTTTCGTTTATTTTGTAGCCATTCGCATTGGAGGTCAAACGGGCGATGTTTTGGGGGCATGTCAGCAGATTACTGATGTAGCGATGTTGTTATCAATAGTGATGGTGGGTTTCGAATGACGACAACGCATTGGTGGTGGGTTCGTCATGCACCTTCTTCGGGATTGCCTGGTATTATTCACGGTCAAGATAACGTTGATGCCGATCTTACGGATCACGATTCGATTGTTAGCCGGATAACTACATTGCCGAAAGATGCCGTTTGGTTGACAAGTGGCTTACCCAGGACAGAACAGACGGCTGCAGCTTTAGGCGGTACGAATTGTCGTGCAGTTAGTGGATTAATGGAACAGGATTTTGGAGAATGGAACGGAAAAAGCTGGAACAATCTTCGGAATGATTTGACCGATAAATTTTGGCAAAACTTCGCGACCGAAGTACCGCCTGGTGGTGAGAGTTTTGTAAGTATGTTGGATAGAGTTTCGCTTACGATAGGAGAACTTTCTGACGAATACCAGGGTCGAAATATAATTGCGGTGGCACACGCTGGGACAATCCGTGCGGCGTTGGCTATAGCATTAAATTTGTTTGCAAAATCGGCACTGACTTTCCAGTTGGATAATTTATCACTAACCCAGATTGAAAACATTCCGGATGGCAATTTGCGGGTTTGGTGTGTCCACGGCATTAATCGCTGAGTGATATTTTGCCTTACCAATACCCAAATGCTAACTTTAAGTATATTTTGTAATCAACTATTCGCAATAAATATGAGTACAATGAATAAATTAGTGAACCTAGACGATAATGGCTATACGTTAATACTTGGAGGTCAGCGTTCGGGTAAAAGTGAATTTGCCGAGAAGCTTATCGAAATCGCTGGAGGTGGTTGGTACATAGCGACCTCTGAAAACATTGATAAGGAAATGGCATTACGTATTAAGACCCATCAGGACCGCCGTGGTCATAATTGGCAAACAATTGAAGAGCCAGTATTGTTAGTTCAGACCCTTTTGTCGCTTGATGGTCAAACGAAACCCGCTTTGGTTGATTGTTTGACCTTATGGCTTACGAATATAATGTTACTTGAAAAGAATATTGAGGCAGAAGTTGCTGATTTGTGTGCATTAACAAAGAGATTAACATTTCCTGTTGTTTTCGTCTCCAGTGAGGTTGGTCAAGGCGTCATTCCAGAAAATATTCTGGGTCGTAAGTTTATTGATTTAGCCGGCCAAATGAATCAAAAGATTGCCGATATTTCTGATAATGTTATTTTTGTAACGGCAGGTATTCCGACAATTCTAAAATAAGGAACTTAGATGGCATTAGGATCAAAAACACCCGTCACGGTGATCACAGGTTTTTTAGGTGCAGGGAAAACCAGTTTGATCCGTCATGCTCTTGTGAATGCTGATGGTATGAAGCTTGCGTTAATTATCAACGAATTTGGTGATCTTGGTATTGATGGTAGTATCTTAAAAGGTTGTAATAATGATTCATGTTCTGAAGAAGATGTGGTCGAACTTACCAACGGTTGTATTTGCTGCACTGTAGCCGATGACTTTATCCCCACACTTGAAACCTTGTTAAATCGGGATAATTGTCCGGATCAAATCGTGATTGAAACTTCAGGCTTGGCTCTACCTAAGCCGCTAGTGCAGGCGTTTCAATGGCCTGAAATACGCTCTCGAACTACAGTTGATGGCGTAATTACGGTCGTTGATGGCCCAGCTATAAAATCGGGATTGTTTGCAGACGACCCTGAATTAATAAAACGACAACGAGAAATCGATCCATCACTAGACCATGAAAACCCTTTAGAAGAAGTTTTCAGCGATCAGTTGGCCTGCGCTGATATGGTTGTTGTTAGTAAATCTGACATGATGGAAAAAAAGGATCTAACTGATGTTTTAACGCTAATAAATAAGCAGTCACAAACGTCGGTGGAAGCAATTCCTGTCATCCATGGTCAATTAGATCCGAAAGTCTTTTTGGGTTTGGGCGCGGCTGTTGAAGATGACATTGATGCACGACCTTCTTTTCATGATGATGAAGAACATGAGCACGACGATTTCGATACTATTACCGTCAGTCTCAGTCCAGTTGTTGTCCCTGCGAGCCTTAATGAGCGGGTCAGACGCGCTTTAAGGGAAATAGGAGTTCTGAGGATAAAGGGAGTTGTTCAAGTCCCCGGTAAATCTGCTCGTTTCGTGATCCAAGGCGTTGGTGAGCGTGTTGATTCTTATTATGACAGACCATGGAATATGGGTGAAGTTCGTAATAGTCAACTTGTGGTCATTGGTCTGAAGGGCTTTGATATTGTTTCTGTTGAAAAAATTCTTACCGGCTAATATTTATTATGCATCTACTTGTTATTCAACCTGGAGAAATTAGTGACGGAAGTGAAGCTGTGGATCTTAGGCAAACGCCAGGTGATATAATTTTTCTTTCTGCAGCTGCTACTGACTTAGCTATACTATCTGAACAGCATAAAAGCTGTGACTATCCATCATTGAGGCTGGCTAATCTTATGCAGCTTGGTCATAATATGTCGGTTGATCTATATGTAGAAAATACAATTGCCGGCGCCAAACTAGTGATAATACGTCTCCTTGGCGGTTTGGGATACTGGTCATACGGAATTGAACAAATACAGAATTTGTGTCTTGGAAATAATATTAAACTTGCGATTGTACCGGGTGACGATAATCCCGATCCAGAGTTAACAGAGCTATCCACGCTTGATCCAGAAACCTGCCACCGCATATGGCAGTATTGTGTACAAAGTGGTGCTGATAACATTCGACACCTATTGAATTATGCAAGTTCGTTGATTGGTAAGAACATCGAGTGGATTGAGCCAATTTCCTTAGTTCAAGCGGGGCTTTATTGGCCAGGATCATCTTTCCCTGATTTAATCAAAATTAGGCAGCATTGGACTGATGGTCATCCTATTAATGCTATTATTTTCTATCGATCGATGCTACAGACCTCTGATCTTGCGCCCATAGATAGTTTAATCCAAAGTCTTCAGGCTAGGAATCTAAATCCATTACCAATTTTTGTCAGTAGTCTAAAAGATCCTATCTCTGCTGGCATATTAAAATTATTATTGAAAGAAACCGAACCAGATATCATTTTAAATTGCACAGGTTTTGCTGTTTTATCTCCTGGGAAAGAAGCAGCTGAAACTCCGTTCTCTCAAGCGAATTGCCCAGTAATCCAAGTAGTCTTATCTGGTGGAAATTTTGAGGAGTGGAAAGAGGGTGTTCGCGGTCTATCGTCAAAGGATCTGGCTATGAATGTTGCGTTGCCGGAGGTTGATGGTCGTCTGATTTCCCGGGCTATTTCATTTAAAAAATCACATTATTTTGATGATGCGACCGAGGTTGCTGTTGTAAAACATCAACCGGTAAAGTCCCGCATTGATTTTGTTGCCGAATTGGCAGCCTCTTGGACAAGACTGCGACATACTGGAATATATGAACGTCGCGTTGCTGTTATTTTGGCTAATTATCCCAATAAAGACGGACGACTTGGAAATGGTGTTGGTTTGGATACGCCAGCCGCTATAGCCGTAATATTCGGGAAAATGCGCGAGATGGGGTATTACTTAACAGATGAAGCGCCATTTAATAGTAAAGAAATTATTAGGCGTTTATTTTCGGGTCCAACAAATGCCGTTGGGAACAAAAAAAATGGCGGGACGCCGATGTCCCTAACAGATTACAACAAATTCTTTCATAACCTACCTAAAAAAGTAAAAAATGCCATGATAAAGCGTTGGGGTTCCCCTGAAAATGACCCTTTTTTTTCTAAAGATCATTTTATGTTACCAATCCATACATTCGGTAATATAATTTTGGCTATCCAGCCGGCCCGCGGATACAATATCGATCCAATCTCTTCATATCACGATCCAGATCTAGTGCCACCACACGGTTACTTAGCTTTTTATGCTTGTCTGCGTTGTGAAATCGATATTCACGCAATTGTTCATGTTGGCAAGCACGGTAACCTTGAGTGGCTGCCAGGTAAGTCGCTAATGCTGGATAATGACTGTTATCCTGAAATAAGTTTAGGTGCACTGCCTCATCTCTACCCATTTATAGTCAATGACCCTGGAGAAGGAACGCAGGCTAAACGACGGTCTGGAGCTATTATAATTGATCATTTGACTCCCCCATTAACCCGAGCAGAAAGTTACGGTCCCCTGCGGGATCTGGAGCAACTTGTTGACGAATACTATCAGGCTTCAGGTTTAGATCCGCGACGTTTAAAAATTTTGAGCCAAGAAATCATTAATATAAGTAAGAATATTGGTCTTGATAAAGATATTGGTGTCACGAATTTTGATGATGAGAATTCTTTCCTTTCAAAGATTGACAATCATCTTTGTGAGTTGAAAGAAATGCAGGTTCGTGATGGTCTCCATGTGTTTGGGGTATCACCAAAGAATAACCAGGAGGCTGATTTGCTAATAGCACTCACTCGTTTGCCGCGGAATGATGGTCAGGGCTGTAATGCATCAATCATAAGGACGTTAGCAAGTGATCTAGGCCTCAAAAATTTTGATCCACTTGATTGTAAAATGAACGAAAAATGGCGTGGTCCTAGACCATCAGAATTGGATATATGTGAAGACCAATGGCGCAGTAATGGTGATACGGTGGAACGTCTTGAGAATCTTGCTTTGGAATTGGTTAAGGGAAAATTTTTGTCAAAACCCGAATGGAAGGAAACCAATCTTGTCTTAGGTTTAATAAATGAAAGTTTGCGCCCGATTATAGCTAATTGCGGTAAGCATGAAATAAACAGTTTAATGTTAGGATTGGAGGGTTCGTTTGTCCTTCCTGGAAGTAGTGGTGCGCCGTCAAGAGGGCGTTTGGATGTACTTCCTACAGGCAAAAATTTTTATTCAGTAGATGTTAGGTCTATTCCTACACCTGCTGCTTGGAAGCTTGGCTGGAAGTCTGCGGTATTATTAATTGAACGGCATTTTCAGGAGTACGGTGAGTATCCTAAGCGGCTTGCTGTAAGTGCATGGGGAACAGCTAACATGCGAACTGGTGGTGATGATATTGCTCAAGCGCTCGCTTTTATGGGTGTGCAGCCTTCCTGGGATAAGCAAGCTAATCGGGTTACAGGTTTTGAAGTTATTCCATTAACTGTCCTCGGGCGCCCTAGGGTTGATGTCGTTTTCAGAATTTCAGGCTTATTTCGTGACGCTTTTCCAGCGCAGGTTGATTTGCTCGATTCTGCAGTGCGGGCCGTAAGTGTCCAGGATGAATCTGAATTTGATAACCCTTTAGCTGACCAAGTTCGTAAAGACAGTAAAGTTTTGGTTGATGCAGGAGCTTCTAATCAAGATGCGTTGCGGCGGGCCAGTTTCAGAATATTTGGTTCCAAACCTGGAGCTTACGGTGCAGGTTTACAAACGTTGATTGATGAGCGCTGCTGGGAGACCGATGAAGACCTCGCGCGTGCCTACATTACCTGGGGTGGTTATGTATATGGTGATGGTGCGGAAGGCCAAGCGGAAGCCGACCTATTCAGGTCTCGGCTAAAAGAAATTGAGATTGTGGTTCACAATCAAGATAACCGCGAGCATGATATCTTGGATAGCGACGATTATTACCAATTTGAAGGTGGCATAACAGCTGCCGTTCGGAGCCTTTCTGGGAAACAACCGCAGATCTACCACAATGATCACTCTCGACCAGAAACACCTAAAATTCGCACATTAACAGAAGAGATCGGACGGGTTGTTCGAGCCCGTGCCGCAAACCCCAAGTGGATAGAAGGTGTTATGCGCCACGGTTATAAAGGAGCATTTGAGATTGCTGCTACGGTTGATTATCTTTTTGCATTTGCAGCGACAACAAAAGTAGTTGGCGACCACCATTTTGATCAATTATTTGAAGCTTATCTAGAAAATACACAGGTCCGTGATTTTATTGAGCAAAACAACCCTTCCGCATTAAAGGAAATTTCTGAGCGATTCAATGAAGCAATTGAAAGAGGTTTCTGGCATCCTAGGTCGAATAGTATTATCGGTCTTCTGGCCCAATTTCGGGATCAAGCCTAAAAGGAGTTCGTATGACAGAAGAGTTGTCAGAAATTGAGAAAAATACCCGTGCTAATGAGAAGCGCCGTAAGCATAAAGAAGCTAAAGATAAGTTGTTATCGACAAAAATTAAAGAAGGTGGATTGCTTCTTGTACATACGGGGAAAGGGAAAGGAAAGACGACAGCTGCAATGGGTATCGTCGCCCGTTGTATCGGGCACGGCAAGAAAGTTGGCATAGTGCAATTTGTTAAGGGGAAATGGGAGACTGGTGAGAGGGGTGTACTAGAAGCATTTCCAGATCTCGTAACGATCACCGCCATGGGAGAGGGCTTTACCTGGGAAACACAGGATCGAGCGCGCGATATAAAGGCTGCTAAAGAAGCTTGGTCCAGAGCTAAGGAAATGATCGAAGATCCTACACTATTTCTTGTCTTATTGGATGAAATTAACATTGTGCTGCGCAATGATTATATTGAAATTAGAGAAGTTGTGGAGTGTTTAGAAAATAAGCCTGCGAATAAACATGTAATTTGTACAGGCCGAAATGCTAAGCCGGAGCTTATTGAGATAGCTGACTTGGTAACTGAGATGAAAGAGCTTAAACACCATTTCAGGGACGGTTATAAAGCTCAGACGGGGATCGAGTTTTAACTCATGAAAGCTCTGATGTTTCAAGGCACTGGGTCAGATGTGGGGAAATCTTTGGTGGTTACCGGGCTTTGCCGGGCTTTGGTGAGAAGGGGCATGAAAGTAAAACCTTTCAAGCCCCAGAATATGTCGAACAACGCTGCGGTAACGACTGGTGGGGGAGAAATTGGCCGTGCCCAAGCGTTGCAAGCAAAGGCATGCAGGATACCGCCTCATGTTGATATGAACCCCGTGCTTTTGAAGCCTCAATCTGATATTGGGTCCCAATTAGTGGTTCTTGGTAGGGTCGAAGGTAATTTCCCTGCTACGGATTACCAGAAAAAGAAAGCCGATTTATTGAATATTGTTGTGACATCGGCAGAGCGATTAAAAAGCGAATCGGACATCTTACTAATTGAAGGTGCTGGAAGTGCCGCAGAAATTAATCTTCGAGAAAATGATATAGCTAATATGGGATTTGCTATAAAGACACAGACACCGGTGGTGCTCGTGGCTGATATTGATAAGGGCGGTGTAATAGCCAGCATTGTAGGTACATGGGAACTATTACCCCTTGAGGAGCGTCAACTAGTTACGGGTTATATTATTAATAAGTTTCGTGGAGACATAAGCCTGTTTGAAAGCGGTATCGACGTTATACACCAAAAAACAGGCCTACCTTGTTTTGGTGTAATCCCTCATTTGCTGGAAGCTGCCAACTTACCTCAAGAAGATGTTTATTCTTTGGAGAGTACACGGATTAAGAAAGTTGGGGGACCTATTAGAATCGTAGTCCCGAAACTGGCATATATTTCTAACTATGATGATTTTGATCCACTTATCGCTGAGCCAGATGTTGATTTGAAATTTATCAATCGCGGAGAAGTTTTGCCCAGTAATGCCGATATAATAATATTGCCAGGTTCAAAAACGACTATACCTGACCTAGCTGATCTCAGATTACAAGGTTGGGATATTGATATTTTGGGACATGTGAGACGAGGGGGCGCTGTTTTTGGGATCTGTGCAGGCTTTCAGATGCTTGGTAATTGCATAAAAGATCCTGAAAATCTTGAAAGCGATTTAACCTCAATCAAAGGTCTAGGATTGCTAAATGTTAAAACTGAAATTAGCAGTGATAAAGAACTAGTCGAAGTGATGGCTATTTCAAGCCAAGGATTCGGTGAATTTCAGGGTTATGAAATGCATGCCGGTAAAACCAACGGAGCTGATTGTGACCGTCCTTTTGGTTTGATTAGTAATAGAAATATGGGAGCAGTGTCCCGCGACGGCAAAGTAAGCGGATGTTATGTACATGGTTTATTTGCTAATGATGCATTTCGTCATGCTTTTCTTTTTAGTGTTAGGGAACGAGATGTATCGGATCTAGCCTATGAGCTTCAAGTCGAAGAATCTCTTGATGCTATAGCTGAAGCTTTTGAAAAAGCAATAGATATAGACCAACTACTGGCCACCGCTCGTTAAATATCAATCTTTTTTACTAATCCTAATTTTTCTATCAGGCTAACTCTGCGTAATCCAGGTAGTAACAAATATTATTAACCCAATTGATATAAGGTATGCATTAACATAAAGCCTCAAACTTTTATCGATATCTTCGAACGTTACATCGGCGGTACTACCCTCATTTGCCACACCGATCCAATCGCCATCAAAAGATCTATTATCATAATCTCTTGGACCTGCTAGCCTAACATTCAGGGCGCCCGCCATTGCTGCTTCTGGATATCCTGCATTTACAGATTCTAATTTAGATGCATCTCTTCGGATAGCTCGCCATGATCTTCTGGCATCGTTATGTCCCCATACTAAGGCTGCAAACAATAACATTAGAGCAGTAATCCGCGCAGGTATAAAGTTAATTGCATCATCCAGCCGAGCAACGGTCCATCCAAAATAGAAAAATTTTTCATTTTTGTAACCAATCATGCTGTCTGCTGTATTCAGCATTTTATATGTTAAAGCTCCGGGTAAACCAAAAAGAATTGTCCAAAATATTGGAGCAAGGACACCATCGGAGAAATTTTCAGCTAAAGATTCGATAGTAGACCGAGCGATACCGTGTTCGTCGAGGTCTACTGTATCGCGGCCAACAATCTGGCTTACAGCAATGCGAGCGTCTTTAATATTGTCTTCTTTTAGTATTTTAGCCACATTGAAGACGTGTTCATAAAGGCTTTTCGCTGCGATCATCGTTGAGAGAATTATTGCCTCAAAAGCCCAACCAAATGGAATTTTTGAGAATAAATAGGCCAAGCCCCATCCAATAACGCCTGACAAGCTTATCAAGACTAGAGCTAAAAGAGATCCTTTAATACGTCGGATATGTTTGCTATCACCGGCATGATTAAAGCGTTTTTCTAATTCATCTATCACCAAACCCATTATTTGGGTAGGATGTTGGATATAGCGATAGATAACTTTTGGTTCGCCAAATATAGCATCGATCATTAATGCTAACAGGAGAATGGGAAATATTGATAATTCAAGCATAAGGGATTCCTAGCAGGCACCTCTTGAACCGTCAATTCGATCGGACTATTTTGCCTTAAATATTTTGGATAATTCGAACAATCCATTATGGCTTGGGTCATTACATAAAGTTTTGACTCGAAATCAATATCTGTCTAAAGAATTTGTTATGCGATAAACTTGATTGCTAATATTTGGGAGGAAATCCCAAAATATTTCATACTACGTTTGCATTGCCATGATTTTAATTTAATCTTGAAGACAAGTTAAAAAGGGTAGTGATGACAAAAATTGGTATATTAATCTGTGGTCATGGTAGTCGTTCTAAAAGGGCGGAAGAAGAGTTTAGTTCATTGGCTGTCGCCTTGAAAAATAGGTTTGACGGTATACCTGTGGAATATGGTTTTCTGGAATATTCAGCCCCCAATATTCACATGAGCTTGGACGTACTTCGTGATGCGGGTGTTGAAAAAATTATAGCCGTTCCTGGCATGTTATTTGCTGCCAGCCATGCAAAAAATGATATTCCCTCTGTTTTGATGACGTATATGCAGAACAATCCTGGATTGGAAATAATATATGGGCGCGAGTTAGCCTTAGATTCTAAGATGGTAAATGCTTTCGAGTCCAGAATTCTCGAAGCCCTTGCTATGGATCACGTTCACATTGGAGATTTATACGATACAATGTTAGTGGTCGTCGGTCGAGGTACATCAGACACCTACGCAAATGCAGAGGTATCTAAGCTAACACGGATAGTTTCGGAGGATCTGGGCTTCGGATGGTCTGAAACCGTCTATTCAGGCGTTACTTTTCCATCTGTAGGTCACGGACTCGAAATGATTATAAAATTGGGTTACAAAAAGATAGTGGTAGCACCGTATTTTCTTTTTTCGGGGCGGCTAATTGATAGAGTATATAATTATGTTGACAAAGTAGCTGCAAATTATCCGCAAGTTGAAATTTATAAAGCTGATTATCTTTCGGATCATGAACTAGTCATAGATACATTTGTTGGTCGCATCGAAGAAGCAAGGGTTGGGTCTATTTCAAATGAATATAATCTCATGGCCTCATTTAAAGATCGTCTTGCTCATGGCGAAGTGAAAGTACAGCACCACCATGCAGAGTACCAGCCGATTATAGATCCAGAAGACGAAGAATCACCGGGAATGCATAGTCACATACATGATGACATTTCCGACGACTCACATAATCATTCCCACACTCATGCACATGAAAAGTACAAACATATAGCACATCCGAACGGTCCAAGGACGATGATTGATCAAAATGTTTGCTGTTGCTTTATGAGTCAGTTCCCCCAGAAAATCATAGATGAAGAGCGTTTGCTTCGGGAAGAATTTGGCAAGAAAAATAGTTAGATTGAAATTAATAGTATGCATCCGCCGATAGAAACCGCTACTGTATAAACACAGATCGATAGGTTTTAGTCATGAGTTATTTGCGGGACCCGGCAAAAATATATAGGAAGTCGTTCGCCATAATTGCGCGAGAAGTGGATTTGTCACGATTCCCCGAAGAGCTTCATAATATAGTTATACGCTTAGTTCACTCAACCGGTATGCCTGAAATTGTGGATGATATTTTTTGGAAGGGAGATGTTGCGGGAGCGGCTAGAATAGCTTTTAGGAAAGAGGCCCCGGTCATTGTTGACTCGACTATGGTCGACGCTGGAATTAACAAAGATAACTTGCCTGTAGCATCCAAAATTATATGTACTCTCAGTGAAGAAAATGTGTCGGAACTTGCGCTAACTCTTGCGACAACTCGGTCAGCAGCAGCTGTAGAGTTGTGGCGGCCTTATTTAAAAGGTTCCATCATTTCTATAGGCAACGCCCCCACGGCTCTATTTCACCTGATTGATATGCTGCAGGATGCCAAATGTCCCCGGCCGGCTGCTATATTTGGTTTTCCAGTAGGATTTGTAGGAGCCGCTGAATCAAAAGCCTATTTAGCTGACAAAAATCGGGACATCCCATTTATTACGCTTCATGGTAGGAAAGGTGGTTCCGCTTTGGCTGCCGCCGCAATTAATGCCATTTTATTTGAAGGTGATTTATGACGGCATGGCTCACAATTGTTGGTATTGGTGAAGATGGTTTGCAGGGCCTCGGAAGTATTGCCCAAAATGCTATTGATCAGGCAGAATATTTGTTTGGTGGCGAACGCCACCTAAATCTTATTGGTAAGAAAGGGATGGTTTGGAAGACACCACTTCGAAATAGTTTTGCAGAACTTGACAGGCTCAAGGGTAAAAATGTTGTGGCTGTTGCGACAGGTGATCCGATGTGGTTTGGTATTGGGGCTACATTAGGCCGTCGCTACGGTTCAGCTGATATAAGAATAATCCCATCTCCTTCTGCCTTCTCCTACGTTGCTGCCCGAATGGTTTGGCCTCTCTCAGAGGTGGAGTGTTTAACCGTTCATGCCAGGGATATAAATTGTTTACGCTCCTTCATACTGCCCGCAAATAAAATTATCACATTAGCCAATGACGGTGGGTCGCCCGCCCAAATTGCTGCACTTTTAGATAGTTCGGGATATGGCAATAGCGCACTTGTAGCTTTTTCCCATTTGGGAGGGCCACATGAATCACGTTTTGAGGGTATAGCTTCAAATTGGGCCTACGATGTGATTCCTGATTTAAACTCAATTGCGATTGAATGCCTTTTAGATAGAGGTATTGAGCCCAGATCTCGAATCCCAGGATTGCCAGATGAGGTTTTTGAGCATGATGGCCAGTTAACAAAAGGCGAAATCAGGGCAATAACCGTCTCTGCATTGGCACCTATGCCAGGCCAGATGTTGTGGGATATCGGTGCGGGTTGTGGTTCGATCTCGATCGAGTGGTTGCGGGCGACTACTAATGCTAGAGCTTTTGCTATTGAGAAGAATATGGACCGTCTCGAAACGATTAACAAGAACGCCTTAGCATTAGGTACGCCAGAATTAAAAGTTGTCTATGGAGAAGCATTAAAAGAACTTCTTGGATTGCCCTCGCCCGACGCCATTTTTATTGGAGGCGGGTTAACTTCTGGTGGGCTAGTCGAATATTGTTGGCAAAATCTCAAGCCGGGGGGGCGTCTGGTCGCTAATGCCGTGACTTTTGAAGGTGAGAGACTTTTAGCCGACATTCGAAAAAAGCTCGGAGGGGATCTAAGAAAAATAGAAATTTCTCGGGCAGGTTCTGTTGGGGAATTTACAAGCTGGCAGCCCTCTAAGCCAGTAACTCAAATAAAAATAATCAAAGAATGAATGAAGATATAAAGATATGGGGCCTCGGTGTTGGCCCGGGTGATCCAGATCTGATCACTCTCAAAGCCTTAAAAGTATTAAAAAATGCTGATGTTATAGCATATCCGGTATTGCGTGGTGGCGACAGTATAGCTCGTTCAATAATCGATATTCATCTGACAGAAAATCAAGAAGAAATTATTATCTCAATCCCAATGGAAATTGAGCGCTATCCTGCTCAAGATGTTTTTGACAAGGCGGCGGCCGAGATTGGTGCGGCAGCAGATGCTGGCAAAGTTATAGCAGTCTTATGTGAAGGGGATCCATTTTTTTATGGATCCTTTATGTACTTGTTTGCAAGGTTATCCATTCATTATGTCGTTAAGGTGGTGCCTGGAGTTACTTCATTGACAGCTTGTGCGGCTCAGTTGGGGTTGCCCTTAGCCGCCCGTAACGACACTATTTCTGTGATTCCAGGACCGTTAGATGAGGTTATTTTAGAAGAGAAATTATTAGCAACCAATGTTGCGGTGATAGTAAAAGTTGGGCGTCATTTAAAGAAAATAAGGAATGTTCTCAACAAAATTGGGGCTACTGATAATGCGTATTATATTGAGAGAGCAACTTTCGAAAATCAGCAGGTTGCAACTTTAAACAATCTCCAAGTTGATAATGCACCATATTTTTCAATGATCATAGTTTACATGAGTGGGGAGATATTGGAGTTAAAAATTTGAAACATCCAGTTTTCATTGTTTTAAATGAAAAAGGTGCAACGCTGGCTCAAAAATTGGCAGTTCATATCCCTAATTCAGAAGTGCATGGTCTTAAAACACGTGTTTCGAGTGTGGATGTGAAATTTGAAAGAACTATTAATCACATACAAAATCTTTTTTCCCAGGGTCATGCGATTATAGCCATCGCATCTTCAGGTATTGTTATTAGAGCTTTGGCTCCGATACTAGCCGATAAAACACGCGAGCCACCTGTATTATCTCTCTCCGAAGATGGGCGGTCAGTGGTGCCTTTATTAGGTGGGCATCGTGGGGCCAATGATTTGGCAACAATTATTTCCTCCGCTTTGAATATAAACTCAGCCATTACGACGGCGGGTGATACGCGTTTTGGGATAATGCTTGATAATCCGCCGGAAGGATGGCGGATTGCAGGCTCGGATAAAGCAAAATCTGTGATGGCGGCTTTATTGAACGACGAATCTGTCAATTTAAAAGATGAGACAGCAGTTGGTGTTGATAAAAGTTGGTTATTAAATGCCGGTCTTCCTTTTTCTGAAAAGTCGGCGCAAACAATCCGTTTAACTCACTCATGTTCACTGGAGCATAATAACGATTTAGTGATTCTGCCGAGCGTTCTTGCTTTAGGGATTGGTTGTGAGAGAGGAGTTGATTTTAAAGATTTAAGAAAATTTATATATTCTGTTTTGGAGGAAAATAGACTGAGTGTAGCCGCGATTGCATGTATAGCAACGATTGATCTAAAGGAAGATGAAACTGCTATTCGTGAGATGGGCTCTGCTAGTGATTTGCCTGTTCGCTTGTTCAGTGCAGCAGAGCTGGAGAGGGAAATCACCCGTATTTCCAAACCTTCAGAGCATGTGTTCGATGCGGTTGGCTCCCACAGTGTTTGTGAAGCTGCAGCCTTTGCTGCGGCTGGCCATGATTCAACCTTAATTGTCCCTAAACAAATAAGCAATGGTATAACTTGCGCGATAGCACTTTCACCACGCATCATTGAGCCCATGAATGTAGGGCGAGGATGTGGCCGGCTGGCTGTTGTGGGTATTGGACCGGGTAGTAATGATTGGCGAACGCCAGAAGCAACAAATGAGATTAATCGTGCCACAGATATTGTTGGGTATAAGCTTTATTTGGATCTACTAGGCACGCTGATTGAGAACAAAAACTGTCATAAATATCAGCTGGGCGAAGAACGAGCGAGAGTTGCTGAAGCACTTAGGTTAGCATCAGAAGGTAAAGAAGTAGCCTTAATCTCAAGTGGTGATGCTGGTATTTATGGCATGGCCTGTCTTGTCTTTGAGTTGATTGAAGAGGGCCTATCAGGGGATGTAAGGTCCGAATGGCAACGGGTTGAGATCCGTGTTTTTCCAGGTATCTCGGCATTGCAAGCAGCCGCTTCTAGGATCGGTGCCCCTTTGGGGCACGATTTTTGTACTATTTCATTATCTGATTTGTTAACCCCATGGAGTTCGATTGAAAAGCGTTTGAAAGCTGCTACTGATGGTGATTTTGTGATAGCATTATACAATCCAGTTTCAAAAAAACGCCGTAAACAATTAGGCCGTGCCCGAGATATTTTATTGCAATCACGAGCACCAAACACGCCAGTTGTTTTGGCGAAGAACCTGGGACGTGACCAAGAAAAAATTGATGTAATAAACTTGAACGACTTGCATGTCGATTTAGTGGATATGTTGACCCTGGTGTTGGTAGGTAATACGACAACTAAACGATTTAGGAATGCTGGTGGCGCCGAATCCGTGTACACGCCAAGAGGCTATACTGTCGAGAAGAAAGGTATCAAATGACTGTTCATTTTATTGGTGCGGGTCCAGGAGCCCCAGATCTTATAACTTTGCGCGGTCTTAACTATATCAAGACGTGTCAAGTATGCTTATTTGCTGGGTCGCTCGTGCCTAAAGAAATTATTGCAGAAGTCCAAAAAGATGCCGAAGTAATTGATACGGCTTCTTTGCACCTTGACGAAATTATTGACAAGATAAATAAAGCTAATAAACGTGGTCTTGATATAGCTAGAGTTCATTCCGGTGACCCCTCTATTTATGGAGCAATTGCTGAACAAATGCGCAGGCTTGATGATCTTGGTATCGATTATGATGTCACACCGGGCGTCCCTGCTTTTGCCGCAGTAGCTTCTGTACTTAGACAAGAGCTTACACTTCCCGAGGTTTCACAAACAATAATAGTCACAAGGATGGGTGGTAAAGCGTCAGGGGTGCCAGAGGGAGAAGAACTGGCCCTGTTAGCAGCGTCGAAGGCAACGCTAGCCATTCATCTTTCAGTTCGAAATTTAAAGAAAATCATAGAGGACCTATCGCCCCATTATGGAAGTGACTGTCCTGTTTTTGTGGTTTATCGTGCTACTTGGCCTGATCAAAAGATAGTATCTGGTACACTTGATAATATTAGAACCAAAGTTCGCGAAGCCAAAATTACACGGACGGCTTTAATTATGGTCGGGCATGTTTTTGGTAGTGAACATTTTGTGGAAAGCCGTCTTTATGATAAGTCTTATAAGCATTTGTTGCGACCACGTTAATTTATGTAATATCGCTGGTGATAAAAATTCAATTCAAGGAAATATGATCCCTAGTATAAATTTATATGTTTCTTTCGATCCAGTTAAGAGTATCTCGCAACGTTTCGGCGACCTTTATTTTGGGTAGTAAAGGTTGCTGGATCATAAGAATTGGTATGCCGAGATCTTGGGCAGCTTGAAGTTTTTTTGGAACAATACCACCACTGTTCTTGGAAACGAGAACGTCAATTTTAAAGTTCAAAAGGAGATTGTATTCGTGAACTGTATCAAATGGTCCACGTTCCAATATAATTTCGTAATTCTTGAGTAATAGAGCTGAACTTGGTTCTTCAATTGCTCGAATTAAAAACCATTTTTCAGATAAATTTTTAAACGCATTAAGCCTGTTTGTCCCGATAGATAAGAATATGCGATTTCCCATGCTAGTGAGTTTTTCCGCGGCATCTGAATAATTGCTTGCCGAAGTCCAGTGATAGTCGTTCAAGGGCCACGGAGTTCTATGGAACTTAATATATGGGAGGTTGAATTTGACACAAGCTTCTTTGACGTTTTTAGAAATAGTTATTGCAAACGGATGAGTAGCATCGATAACTAAATCAATCCTAAATTCCCTAAGATAGTTTGTTAGTCCTTCTATTCCCCCAAATCCTCCAATCCGTGTCTCGCAACTGGGTAGATTGGGATTTTTAGTACGACCGGCAAGTGAATAAATAATTTCTAAGTTAGTGTATTGAGCAGCGTTCTTGGCTAGTTTAGCAGCGTCGTTCGTGCCGCCTAATATTAAAAGTCTTTTCATTTAGTTTTACCATCAAATGGCGCGTGACCAATTTTTTCCCCTTGCCTGTTATAGACTAAGACTTCGATCTGAACTTGGTTTTTTAGTTCCCTATGAGCCATAACTTGGGCAGTTTTTGCGACACGATCTCCGAGTTTGAGATTATTTCTTTCTATGATATTCAGTATAATACCAGCGCTCTCAGCTTTGGCGATTTTCTGGCAGATTTCTTTTTTTGTTCCATCTTCAGCAGCAAGTTGGGCTAAAAAATGTGGATCAATTTGGGAGCGCTTTGAATGCAGATCCATATGCCCTATAGCTAGTTTTGACAGTTTCCCAAATCCACTTGCAATAGTGACTTTGGGAATTGGATGGGTACGGAGGTATTTTAGCGTTCCACCAACAAAATTCCCCATATCTAATATTGCCGTAGGGTCGAAATTGTAGAGAGTAGTTATAGCATCCTCAGACGTCTTTCCAGTACAAGCTGCTACGTGAGTTATCCCTGTCGCGCGGGCCACATCTATGCCTTGGTGGATTGAGGCTATCCAGGCAGCACAAGAATAGGGAATAACTATTCCGGTCGTCCCTAGAATTGATAAGCCGCCTACAATCCCCAATCGGGGGTTCCAAGTTCTAGCAGCTAGCGTTACCCCATTGTCGATAGAAATTTCTACTGAAACATTTAAGTCAAGTGTATGTTGCTCGGCGACGATTTGAAGGTTTTTTTCAATCATTTTTCTTGGTCCAGGGTTGATGGCTGGTTCTCCTATGCTGATTGGCAGACCTGGTTTTGAAATAATGCCCACACCGTCACCCGCGATGAATTCTAGCCCATCAGCTGATCGGGTTGTAACTCGGACGATCGCACCATGCGTAACATCTGGATCATCTCCGGCATCTTTTTTTACTGCGGCTGTTGCCGTTGAATTAGATAAATTTGATTCTATAATCCTAAATACAGGTTTTTGCCCTCCCGGAAGTAGAATTTCAATTTCATTTGGGATTTGGCCGGTCAAAAGACCAATGTAAGCGGCTTTGCTGGCAGCGGTCGCGCAGGCGCCTGTTGTCCAACCTCGCCGGAGTTCCTTTGTTTCTTCATAACTTTCATGATCATGAATATTTGTCATAATTTTAACTTATAACCTTTTTCAATCATGCTCCAGTCTGCTAAATTCAGTATTATGAAAAAAACACCCCTTAAATTACCAGAGTTTGTGGCCGGATCTGTTTGGGTGGTAGGTGCGGGCCCAGGGGATCCGGGCTTACTCTCCCTGTTAGCTCTTCATGGCATTCAAAATGCCGACGTGATCGTTTATGATGCATTGGTAGGCGAGGAGATTTTGAACTTTGCTGGCCAGAATGCGGAACTCGAATATTCTGGCAAACGTGGTGGCAAACCCTCTCAGAAGCAACAAGATATAACAAATCGTTTGGTGATACTCGCTAAAGAAAGAAAAAGGGTACTGAGACTTAAAGGAGGCGATCCCTTTGTTTTTGGGCGAGGTGCTGAGGAGTGCCTTCGCTTGGTGGGAGAAGAAATCCCTTTTCGTATTGTCCCAGGTGTCACCGCAGGTATTGGAGGCCTTGCTTATGCTGGTATACCGATGACGACTCGTGGTACGAATACTGCAGTGACATTTGTCACGGGTCACAGTGCCAGCGGGAAGATCCCCGACGATATTAATTGGAAAGCTTTGGCAGATGGCTCGCCGGCTTTGATTTTTTTTATGGGGATGGCGCACATTGGGCGGATTGCACAAAATTTGTTAAAGGCAGGGCGTCCTGCGACTGACCCCGTTGCCGTAATTTGTGCAGCAACGAAGCCTGATCAGCAAGTGCTCATCTCAGATTTGGAAAAATGTGCCGATGATGTTCTGGCGTCTGACTTGTTGCCACCAGCTTTAATTGTAGTAGGTAAAATAGTTGATTTTCGTAAACAGCTGGATTGGTTTACTGGTGAGCAATAACCTAGCATCTGGCTTTATCATAGCTGCTCCTAGCTCTGGCAGTGGAAAAACCATTGTTACTTTAGGTCTATTGAGAGCATTAAAGAATTCAGGCATTTCTGTTGGATCCTTTAAAATTGGCCCTGATTATATCGACCCAACCTATCATTCAGGCGCTTCTGGAAAAATTTGCCGTAATATAGACTTTTGGTGTATGCGTCAGGAAACCCTCGTTGAGGAATGTGTTGCTGTACTTACGAATACAAGTACGGCTATAGCTGAAGGTGCTATGGGATTGTTTGATGGTGCAGTTACCGGGCAGGCCGTTAGTTCTGGAAGTACAGCAGACGCCGCTAAATGGCTTGGTTGGCCCGTTGTGCTCGTAATTAATGCAAGTGGACAAGGGGCATCGGTTGCAGCTTTGGTACAAGGGTTCGTCAATTACCGAACGGATATCAACGTCGCTGGTGTTATTTTTAATTCCGTCGGCAGTTCAGTACATGAAAATATCTTAAGGGGAGCTATTTCCGCTATTCATGTGCCATGTGTGGGCTGTATCCCGAGAGATAATAACCTATTCCTGCCTAATCGCCATTTGGGTTTAATACGCGCCCAAGAAATGCCAGAGCTAGATACTTGGCTTGACCAGGTAGCAAAAATTATTACGGACCATGTTGATTTTGATTTACTGAAGAAGATATCGAAACAATCAAGTATTTTACCCAATTCTGGTCAGCAGCTACCCGTTCCGCGGCTCGGACATCACACTGCAATCGCATCGGATGATGCTTTTTCTTTCTGTTACGAGCATGTCGTGAATGCCTGGCGATCCGTGGACGTTAAAATTAGTTTCTTTTCACCATTAGCGGGTGAAACACCAGACTTGTCCGTTGATAGTGTTTTTCTTCCAGGCGGATATCCGGAGCTTCATGCGACTAAATTAGCGAAAAATTATAATTTCAAACAGGCGATGATTAAGTTGGCGACCGGAGATGCTGTTATCTATGGTGAATGCGGCGGCTTTATGGTTTTAGGTGAAACGCTAACTGATCGAGATGGTAGAGTTCATGATATGATCGGTCTTTTGCCAGTTGAGACTTCTTTTGAGAATCCTGAGTTACATTTGGGCTATAGACAACTGTCACTCATAAATAATGGAGCGTTGGGAGATGCAGGTGATATCTATAGGGGACATGAGTTCCATTACTGCGATATTACTTCAAAAAATGAAGTGACGAGTTTGTTCCATGTAACTGATGCACAAGGAAACGTTCGTCCAGAAATGGGTTGCCAGGTCGGAAACGTAATGGGCTCATTCGCTCATATCGTTGATAGTGTTTGAGTTAGAATTTAAAGCGAGTTCAAAGCGATCCCATTCAATTTCTATACCAGGCAATCCTATTCTTAGCCAATTCTTTTGTTCTTCAAATCGTCGGACAAGAATTCCTTTATCACCAAGGATTTTATAGATGTCTGGAGCTTGAGCGGTTTTAACAAGTGTAAATAATTCCGTCCCACCGATTATTGACAAATTTTGTTTTTTAAGTATTCGATTAAGCCGTGTATTTTTCTCTATTAGTTTCTCTTTCATCTTCGAAATCCAAATATTATCCGATAGTGCTCTGTTGCCAACTTCGATAGCCGGTCCCGATACCGCCCAAGGGCCGAGCCGTTCTATTAGCATTTGAGTAACTTGTGTCGGCCCAATTGCAAATCCGAGCCTTAAGCCTGCTAACCCAAAGAACTTTCCTAAGGACCGTAAAACGAGAATCTTGCCATTTGCCAAATGAGGAATGGCACTTAGTTCTGGCACGTTATCGCAGAAAGCTTCGTCAATAATTAGTAGTTCCAGCTGTTCTGAAATAGCTAGTAAATCACCTACCTGATGTGTTTGGCCGTCCGGATTGTTCGGATTTACAACAACCCCAATAGCCCCCTCAGTGAGTGCGCCCAATGAACTGACTGGTACAACTTTGTTGCCAGCTTTTTCCCAGGTGTATCGATGTTCCTCATAAGTCGGGGAAAAAATAGCTACTTTGCGGTTCGGGAAAATAGGTGGAATATTCTGCAATATTAGTTGAGTACCTGGAGCTGCAATTATTTGACTAAAGACGCTGACCTTGTAAAACTTTCTAGCGCTCTCCAGAAGGTTTTCGTTATCATTACTTGATGGTAGGTTTGTTGCTGCGGTTGTACTTACATCAATGTTTGGATAGTGATTTCTATTAACACCCGTTGATAGATCAATCCAACCTTCATCCTTCACGCCAAACTCTTCCACCGCTAATTTTAGATCACCGCCGTGAAGCGGCTCCAGAATATTTTTTTTCTTGTCTGACATATTCATAGTATAACAACTCTGATGCGTAACGGACAGCAGACCTTCTTGCGGATTTATGTTATTTTGTAAATGAGGGAAATGAAATGCCGTATCCAAAATTTAATAATATAGACGTGATATGGGATTTGACGGAAGATTGCGGTGAATGGGATCATGTTCAAAAGGTTTTAGTATTACTTGATGAGCACTTGAGAGCATTAAGATTTGCCAAAAATTTTGTTTTTTATGTCACTTCTCAAGCTGAGACCCTGGAAATAGAGAACGAATCAGAGGTTGTCGTCTATCAGATTCAAGATAGTATTCATGGAATCCCAGCATACGCTAATAAGGTTTTTATGGTGTTTAAGAATTATCTACCATTAAATTCAGGTACCGATGTTGTGCATGGCGTGCCGCTAGGCTGCCATAAAAGTACAGTCGGCCTTGACGTCCAGATGATGAAGGACCGGACTATTGATTTTTTTTTCATGGGCCGTTCTGACAATAGAGAGAATTTCTTTGCCTTTGCAGAAGAAGAATTTGCCCAAAATCCAAAAAATTGGGCTATCATGATAGAAAGAACTGTTGAATTTCAACATAGTGTATACGCACATAACATGGCGCAGGCAAGAATTGCACTTTGCCCAAAAGGTATTAGCCATGAAACCTTCCGACTTTATGAGGCAATGCGGGCCGGTTGTGTTGTAGTGGCAGCACGTCAATTACAATCTTGGTTCACCAATGGTTGGCCAGTGATTGAAATTGATGACTGGTGGGAACTAAAAAATATAGCAGACAGACTTTTAAATGATAACCAAAGGCTCCAAGATATTTCGAATAAAACTCGGTTATGGTGGAAAGAAAATTGCAGTGAAGAGGCAGTTGCGCTTTATATGGCTCGGGAATTATCGCTAAAGCTTATGAAGTATAATCTTTAGTTGGATAAATAAATTTGACAAAAAAAAGTATACCCACAACTTTGTTAACCGGTTTCTTTGGCGTTGGTAAAACAACTACAATACGCTCCTTGTTATCCCGTAAGCCAGAGAACGAAAGCTGGGCTATTTTGATTAATGAGTTTGGTGAAGTAGCTGTTGATCAAACGGCACTCGAAATTAATAATGAGACCAACGTCACTATCCGCGAAATTCCGGGCGGTTGTATATGTTGCGTAATGAATGTACCGATGCGAGAGGCAGTAGCGGAGATTTTTCAGCGGTCCCGTCCAGATCGTTTATTGATAGAACCAACGGGGTTGGGCCATCCCGCAGGAATTTTAGATCAATTGAGAAGTGCAGACCTAAAAGATACCGTTGATGTTGGTGCTGTGGTTTGTCTTGTAGACCCACGTTTTATTGATGATTCTCGCATCGCAGAAGTCGCCATATTTCGTGATCAAGTTTATTTGTCCGATATATTAATTGCCTCTAAAATTGATTTAGCAAGCGCTGAAGATCTAAAGACTTATTATAAGTGGGCGAAGTCATTATTCCCACCGAAGCTAATAATTGGTGAGACTACTATGGGGGACATCGATCTCGAATTATTAGATTTGAGGGCAAATGAAAAACGCTTACCACTTTTTCAAGATCTGCACTCTTCTAATATTGTAATATCGACCAACGTTACTCGCCCGAGCCCAAGAAAGCCTGTGCGAGCAGAAAATAAAGGGAGCGGTTATCAAGCGTGTGGATGGATCTTTTCACACGATGAAATATTTGATCAAGATGCGTTAATTGATTATCTCGGGCCTCCCGGGCCTCAGGGATTGGAGAAAGTTGAGCGGATTAAAGGCGCGTTTCGTATAGGAGAGGATTGGCTGCTGATTGACCGGGTAAAAGGAGAGATGACATTTATGCCTATTGCCTATCGACGGGATTCACGTTTGGAGGCTATTTTGCCTGATGAGGAAGCTGTTGACTGGGATCAAATCGAAACCGAACTAATGCGACTTTTGAAATAGTAAATTACAATCTTCTGGTCTTTGATTAAAAAAAATCACCAAAGTAAAATCAGTATGTATTAATATCCCATAGTCGACCAGCATCAATTAATTTTATCCCAAACTCTGTTTGCTATTTCTAGGTAATTTTTTGAATGAGGACTATTTTGTTCGGTCGCTACAATAGGTTTTCCATTATCCGATGTTTTACGGATAACAATATCGAGGGGAATTTCACCTAAGAAATCCATTCCTAATTTCTCAGCTTCCTTCCGGGCGCCACCATGACTAAAAATTTCGGTGCGCTCGCCGCAGTGTGGACAATTAAAATAACTCATATTTTCGATTAAACCAAAAACGGGGATATCAACTTTTTCAAACATGTTAAGCCCTTTTCGGGCATCCGCCAATGCTATGTCCTGGGGTGTAGAAACGATGATTGCTCCTGAAAGGGGTATGCGCTGAGCCATGGTTAAATGAATATCCCCCGTTCCTGGAGGCAAATCAATTATTAGACAGTCTAACTCACCCCAAGCGACATCTTTAAGTAACTGCTCTAGTGCGCCTGTCGCCATTGGTCCTCGCCAAACCATTGCGGTTGCTTCATCAATAAGAAAGCCAATTGACATGCATTTAATGCCATAATTTTCAAGAGGGGCGATCAAGCCACTTGCCGTTTGACTTGGTTTTTCAGTTATTCCCAGCATGAGAGGTATTGATGGCCCATAAATATCTGCATCAAGCAGGCCAATGCGTTTTCCATCTGCGGCCATGGCGATGGCTAAATTAACAGCCGTTGTTGATTTACCGACACCCCCTTTTCCGGACGCTATGGCTATAACTGAATCAATACCAAGCAGGTCCATTTTCTGAAATGTGGCTGGCTGTGGAACGGCAGAACTAGCGGGGTTTTGATTACTTGGAGCTTCACTTGACCTAGAATTTGTCTCGCGTTCAGCTGTTAACACGGCGGTTACCGTCAGAACTCCTGGTAGATCATATACAGCATTTTCTGCAGCTTTCCGCAGGGGTTCAAGCTTGGCGCCTCGTTTGGCATCAATATTTATACTAAATGCAACATGCCCATCTTTGATCTGTAGGCCAGAAATCATGTCTAAGCTGACGATATTATTATCTTGATCAGGGTCCTTTATTTTTTTTAACGCATTGAGGACTTGCTCAGCAGTGATCTCTGACATATTTAAGACTCCAGAGTACATTAGTTCGTTTGTTAAGATAGAAGACTAAAACAGGCAACACAAGATCGAGATACCATTGCAAGAAGGTGAAACCTGTCATATAAGGCAAGATAGTATAAGGCAAGATAGTATGTTTCGATTAGTGAAATCAAAACCGAATGCACAAATGAGCTGAATTATAAAAGATAAGGAACGAAATTATGATGTGGGATATCCAACGCGGAGGCCCTTGGGGCGGATCAGGTGGTGGCGGACAAGGCCCTTGGGGTGGTGGAGGCGGTGGGTCTGGTCAGCAACCTCCCGACATCGAGGAGATGTTACGTCGAAGTCAGGATAAGTTTAAGAAATTTTTGCCGGGCGGTGGAGGCGGAGCCAAGCGAGTTGTCCTGTTAGTTCTTGTAGCTATTATTGTTTGGCTTGGCACCGGATTTTACAGGGTGCAGCCGAGTGAGCAAGGTGTTGAGCTTTTGTTTGGTAAATTTGTTCAAATGACAACACCGGGGCTAAATTATTGGTTCCCAGCACCAATTGGCCAGGTTTTCACACCAGACGTAACCAATACTAATATAACTAGTGTGGGGTTCCGAGAAGCCGGGCCAAGAGGAGCGGGAGGAGGTAACGTTCGTGACGTTCCCGAAGAAAGCCTAATGCTTACTGGAGATCAGAATATTATTGATATAGATTATCAGGTCCAATGGCGTATCAAAAATGCCGCTGAATTTCTTTTTAACATTCGCAATCCAGAGGAAACGGTCAAGTTGGCTTCCGAAAGCGCAATTAGAGAGATCGTTGGCCAAAATACGCTTGAAGATGCATTGGCAAAACAACGGCAACAAGTCGAACGTAAAACTCATGATGTTTTGCAGAAAATTCTTGATGGGTATGCAGCTGGTGTATTTATTGACTCGGTAAAGATGCAGAAAGTTGAGCCTCCAAAGCAGGTTATAGATGCTTTCAATGACGTCCAACGTGCAAAGCAAGATCGGGAACGCCAACAGAATGAGGCACAGGCTTATGCCAATGATATTCTTCCAAAGGCTAAAGGTGAGGCTGAAAGGATGATTCAGGAGGCGATAGCTTATAAAGAAAAATTAACGCGAGAGGCTGAAGGTGAGGCAAAACGATTTTTGTCTGTCTACCAGGCTTATAAGGGCGGTAAGCAAGTTACGCGATCCCGTCTTTATTTAGAACGTATGCAACAAGTGCTCCAAGATTCTGAAAAGGTAATCATAGATAAAGGTGAGGGCGGCACTGGTGTAATACCATATTTACCACTTCCGGAAATAAAGAAACGTAGCGGAGGAGTAAACTAATGAATAAAGTTGTCCTCGCCCTAGTGGGAATTATTGTGTTAGTCGGAGGAATAGTTGCATCTGCTTCCTTGTTCACTGTTCATCAAACGCAGCAAGCTCTTATTTTGCAATTTGGCAATCCTGTTCGTGTTGAGAGCAAACCTGGTTTAAAGGTTAAATTACCTTTCGTTCAAAATGTAAATTATTACGATCGGCGGATACTTGACCTTGATCCACCTGCACAGGAAATTATTTTAAATGATCAAAAACGAATAATTGTTGATTCGTTTGTTCGTTACAAAATCGTAAATCCTTTGGAGTTTTTGAAAACTGCGCAGACGGATGCGAATTTCCGTCAAATTTTTGGGGGAAGACTAAATGCGGCTGTCAGGTCGGTGGTCGGAAAAGTTTTACTCGGTGACATGTTGTCAAACAAACGAGACGATGTAATGGGATTGATTACAAGTCAGTTAAAAAAACAGGCTCCCCAATTTGGTATTGAGGTAATCGATGTGCGGATAGGTAGAACTGATTTACCTGAAACGACCTCTCAGTCTGTTTACAACAGAATGCGGTCACAGCGCATAGCTGAGGCGGCAAAACTTCGGGCACAAGGCGCTGAACTAAAGGCGAAAACTCAGGCAGATGCTGATCGTCAGCGTACGGTTATACTAGCAGATGCACAAAAGGAGGCCCAGATTCAACGTGGTATTGGTGAAGGTGCTAAAACATCGATCTTAAATGAGGCTTTTGGGCAGGATAGGGAATTTTTTGAATTTTATCGGTCTATGGAAGCTTACAGTAAAGCGTTTGGAGAAGGAACAACGATGGTTTTATCACCTGACTCCGATTTCTTTAAGTTTTTTGGGAAAAATAGTGGCGCCAAAAGGGGGAAATAAAAGGAATTAAAGACAAAATGATTGAGATTTTAACTGCAATTTCGTTGGCAATTGCTCTAGAAGGGTTATTGTACGCTGTTTTTCCAGAGGCTATGAAAAAATGTATGATAAATATTATTGATCAGCCCAATAAGATTTTGCGCCGCGCTGGTATGGTTGCAATGCTTTTTGGTGTGGCATGCATCTGGCTGGTTCGAATATGAGAATACATTTTTTTTTGTCAAATTACGTCTTTGATTTGGGTGGAATTTAATTCACATGTCTTTAAACAAGGTCAGTTTGTTAATTTGCGATTAATACAGAACATTACTTTCCCATTAACTGGAGAACTGGAAGCGATGCGAGCTAATTTGAAATTTGTCGAATATAGATTTATTGCCTCGTTGCTTTTGATCATTGTTTTTCCACTTGAATTGCATGCACGCTCAGTACCGCAAAATTTTGCTGATTTAGCTGAAAAACTACTTCCAGCCGTTGTTAATGTTTCAACAACAGCTGTTGCTAAGAATAGTACAGGTAGGGTCCCTCAATTACCACAATTTCCGCCCGGTTCGCCATTTGAAGATCTTTTTCGCGAATTCTTTGAGCGAAACAGTCCACAGCAACAACGGAAATCGTCGTCGTTAGGTTCGGGATTCATTGTTGATGGCAAGGGTATAGTGGTAACCAATAATCATGTGATTCAAGGTGCTGATGAAATTACTGTTACTTTGCAAAATAATCAGACGTTAAAAGCTGAGGTGATTGGTCGCGACATCAAAACTGATATAGCAGTTTTGAGAGTAAAGCCTAAAGGGGCATTGCCCTTTGTCAAGTTAGGTAACTCAGACAAAATGCGGGTAGGTGATTGGGTTGTTGCAATTGGCAATCCATTCGGTCTTGGGGGAACCGTAACAGCAGGTATAATTTCGGCGCGTGGGCGAAATATTAATTCTGGACCATATGATGATTTCATTCAAACTGACGCGTCAATTAATCGAGGTAATTCTGGCGGTCCGCTGTTTAACATGAAAGGTGAGGTCATTGGAATAAACACAGCAATATTCTCGCCTTCTGGAGGCAGCATTGGTATCGGGTTCTCTATCCCTTCAGGTATAGCAAAAAATGTGATAACTCAACTGGTTAGGTTTGGCAAAACGAGGCGCGGTTGGCTCGGGGTACGGATCCAAAAAGTAACGGACGAAATTGCAGAAAGCTTGGGACTTCGGGCAGCTGAGGGGGCGTTAGTGGCCAGTGTCACTGAAAATAGTCCCGCAGCGAAAGCAGGGATAAAACCGGGTGATATAATCTTGAAATTCGGTAATAAGGTAGTTAAAGAAATGCGCAATTTACCAAAGATTGTTGCAGAAACTGGAGTAGATACTGAAGTTTCTATTGAAGTTTGGCGCGATAGAAAGAAAGTTGTAATGAAAGTGAGTGTAGGAGAACTTGACGAGGAAGTAGTGGCCAAAAAAGCCAACAGGCCAAAACAAAATAGCGCTAACAGCGAGGTCGTTCAAATAGCTTCAATAGGCCTCAGTGTGAATGCAATTACGCAAAGATTGCGAAAAAAGTTTAACCTAAAAAGTAATGCAAAAGGTGTCGTAGTTGTAGCCGTTGATAAGGACGGCGCTGCTGCAGAAAAAGGTATAACAATAGGGGATCGCATTGTTGAAGCGAGCCAAGTTGAAATTAATTCTCCATCCGATATTGATAAACAGATTACCGAGTCAAGGAAGGCAGGGCGTAAATCGATACTTTTTTTGATTGAAGGACAATCTGGTTTGAGGTTTGTAGCTCTGCGCCATGTAAAAAAATAGTCCTGGAAGTTAAGTTCGATTGTGAGGTTGGTGTTGTCATTATCATTTAGCATGTTGTGTTCCCTACTCAGTTCGAGGCGTTGGCAAGTAACCTCTAGCCATAAACCGTTAGGTGCAGGTATAGTCAGTGAGTGATCTCCTAGAAAAACCCCTAGTACGTCCTTTCGCAGCTTTGCGGCCAGTTCCTGATTTGGCGCAAGAGGTGGTGGCTCCCCCATACGATGTAGTAAGTACAAGTGAAGCTGCCGCATTAGCAAAAAACAAACCATGGAGTTTCCTTCATATATCAAAACCGGAAATAGATTTGCCCCTAGGGACAGATACGCAATCCGATAAAGTTTATGATAAGGCTAGAGAAAACTTTAATAAAATGATTATGGACGGCATCCTGAGACGTGATACTGAGGAATACTATTATATATATCGCATTAAAATGGGAGATCATATTCAAACAGGAATTGTTGTTGCAGGCTCTATTGAGGCGTATAAAAAGAATTATATTCGACGTCATGAGCATACTAGGCCTGATAAAGAAACTGACAGAGTGCGTCAAATAGATGCCGTTAACGCACAAACTGGACCAGTTCTCGCGATCCACAAATCAAACAACCTTCTCGAAGGCGTAATAGAAAGAACCGTGTCTTATGCAGCAGATTATCATGTGATCGGCGATGGTAAGGTTGAACATACGTTATGGATAGTTAGAGATGCAATTGATATAGAAAAAATCACAAAAGGCTTTAATGAAATCGGTGTTATCTATATAGCTGATGGTCATCATCGTTCAGCGGCAGCGTGTCGTGTTTCTGAATCTAGAAACGAAGTTGCTAAAAGCCCGTCTGAAGACCATCTCTATAATTCTTTCCTAATAGTTAGTTTCCCTGAATCGGAAGTTAGGATTTACGAATATAATCGGGTAGTTAAGGATTTGAACGGATTTTCTGAATCCCAGTTTATTGGTAAAATTAGTGAGATTTTTGATGTAGAGAAGCAAACTCAGGCCGCAAGGCCGAATGCACGTAACAGTTTTAGTATGTATCTTTCTGGCAGTTGGTATTCGCTTTCTGTCAAAGTTCCAGTTCCTAGTTCGGCATCTCCTGTAGACCAATTAGATGTCAGCATACTAAGTGACCGACTGATGGAGCCAATTTTGGGAATTGGAGACCCACGTATAGACCCACGTATAGATTTTGTTGGCGGTATAAGAGGCATGACGGAGCTCGAAAAAAGAGTTGATAGTGGGGATTGGACTGTTGCATTTTCTCTCTATCCTACGAGTATACAGGATTTGATTTCTGTGGCGGATGCAGAAAAGGTTATGCCTCCAAAAAGTACATGGTTTGAGCCCAAGCTAGCGGATGGCATGATATCTCTGGTTTTTGCATAATTACTAGAATCTTCAAAAAATACTATTGATGTCCATATACAGCTATATGGAGGTGTTGCTTTCTATTTTAATTGGCCAAAATAGCCGACTATTGAACAAGCTGTATTAAATCTTTATTCGTAAATACAAAAACTGTACTATAAGGTCTGTTTATGATTGAGAATGGAGCTAATCTTGCGATTTGGTATTCAATTTTTCCCGGATCAACGGGAAGATAAAAAGTCTCCGGTGCAATATTATGATGAAGCCATGCATCTTATTGGCCTTTGCGACGAATATGGTTACTCTCACGTTAGGACCGTTGAACATTACTTCCATCACTGGGGAGGGTACAGCTCAAATCCGATCGTCTTTCTTACAGCTGCGTGTCAACATACTAAGACGGCAAGAATGGTCACAGGAGCCGTTTTACCTGCATTTAATTCACCCCTTAAGCTAGCGAGTGACTTATGTATGCTTGATGCATTCTCCAATGGGCGTTTAGACGTAGGATTTGCTCGGGCTTTTCTGCCACAAGAGTTTCGCCATTTCGAGATAGACATAGACGAGAGTGTTGCGCGTTTTGAGGAGGGCATATCCCAAGTGCAGATGCTCATGGAGAAAGAGAATGTGACTTCCAAAGGAAAATTCCATAGCTTTGATAGCGTAACTACAATGCCGCGCCCAACACAGAAGCCGAGACCAAACTTTTATGTCGCGGCAGTTGGTACGCCCGATTCATTCGAACGCGCGGGTAAGATGGGCCATTGGATTATGGCTATTCCTGGGGTCGGTGCTGATCCGATCGCACTATTAGAAACTTATCGAGGCGCATGGAAAAAGGCCAAACATCCAGGTAAACCGAAGATGATGATGGCGGTGTTTATGTTCTGTCATGAAAATGGTGATGAAGCACTACGTATTGCCAAACCACATATAGAGGGACATTTTGCGCAGATTGTTGATGCAATGGCTGAGTATTCAAATGGGTCCCCTTCGAAGGCTTATCGAAACTATGATGTATTTAGAGCTAAAGTTGCGGAACAAACACTGGAAAGCCAAATTGACAGTGGAGCAGCTTTTGTTGGAAAACCTTCAGATATTATCCAGCAATTGGAACGTTTTGATAAGGCCTGTGGTGGTTGTGATGAATTATCACTTCAAGTGAATCCGTTTGGTATGGGTGTTAGTATTGCTGAAACTTCTATGAGGCTTTTCGGTAATAAAGTAATGCCCTATTTTAAAAATACAGGCAGAGCATGAAACTATGGATGGATTTCTAAAAGAAATACAGGAATACGATTTAGCCCCTTTGTGGAAGATTTATGAGGATATAGTTTTGGCGGAGCCCGGGCGAGCTGAACCGTCAGTTATATGGAAATGGCAAGAAATGCTTCCTTTAATTGAGAAATCAGCTCAACTTGTTCACGGAAGTGATGCCGATCATCGTGTACTTATTCTTAAGAATCCTAATCTTGATAGTAAGTTGGCGACCACCACTAATATTCTGGCGAACTTTCAATGTGTGAACCCAGGAGAACAAACGTCGCCTCATCGGCATACGCCTGCGGCTACCCGGGTAATTCTCGAGGGAGCGGGTGGGGGCACGTTTGTAGATGGCAAGCGTTGTGATATGTATGAAGGCGATCTTATTATAACACCTAACTGGACCTGGCACTGCCATAAGAATGATAGTGATGTACGAGCAATTTGGCTGGATGTACTTGATATACCATTGGTAGGCTCATTAGATGCTGTCTTTTCTGACATGAAAATGGGGCCACAAAATAATTTTCCGAACAATGCAGCAATGATTTCTGATGATGCTTATGGCGCCGCCGGTCTCTTGCCTGCTACCGAATTACCTCAAACAAATCATTCACCTCGGTTGCGATATGCCTTTGACGACGTGCTAGTTGCGGCGAAAAATGCTCCTGTCTCAGAGGATGGGTCTCGATTGATTAATTATACAAACCCCGTTGATGGTAGTGGTATTTTGCCCACCCATGATGCTAAAATGTGTGTACTTGCTCGTAAAAAAGAAACAGCAAAAACACGTTCTACCTCGAATGCTGTCTGTGTTGTGTTAAAAGGGATAGGCAAGAGTCAGATCGGGGATGTCTTGCACGAATGGGAGCCGCGAGATGTTTTTACGATACCTCATTGGTCTTGGACAACCCATACATCTTTTAGCGATGAATCATTAATTATTAAGATTTCTGATCGTCAGGTTTTAGAAAAGCTAAATTTATTCCGTGAAGAAGTGGCCGATAAATAACTAAATCAAAGGTAGATAATGAATAAGTATGGATAGGTGATATCCAGTCTGTGCGAATTAATTTAAAGCTATGATGGGTGAAATCAGTCTCAATCCCGAAAAAACTGTTTTAATCATTGCCGGTCCAACAGCTAGTGGCAAGTCACGGTTAGCGCTTGACGTTGCTAGTAAATATGACGGGGTAATTATCAATTGTGATTCTATGCAAATATACAAGGAATTGCATCTGATCACAGCTCGTCCTTCTCATTCAGATGTGGCTAAACTGCCTCACAAGCTTTATGGTATAATGTCTGTTACAGAAAGCTGTTCTGTCGGCATTTGGTACGATTTGGCCATCGGAGAAATAGAGGAGTGTTGGCGAAATGGAAAACTGCCAATTGTTACTGGTGGAACAGGCCTCTACATTAAGACGTTGATGGAAGGGATAAGTGGTATACCCACAATTCCCAAAGATGTTAGAGATGAAGTCATAGCACGCAGAGATGAAATCGGGGTGGAGGCCTTTTATCGAGAACTTCAGGGTTTTGATCAAGAATCTGCTGAAAAAATTCATTCGACGGATAGCCAGCGTATGATCAGAGCGTATGAAGTTTATTTTGCTACTGATCGCTCTCTAAGCGATTGGCATAAATCTTCGCCGGTAGGGCCACGATTGGAAGCTCGATACCAAGTAGTTACTCTCGATCCATCTAGAGACAAGCTTTATGCTTCTTGCGAGGCTCGGTTAGACTGGATGGTTGAGAATGGAGCCTTGGATGAAGTACGTCGTTTGATGAAGCTCAACCTCGATCAGAGTTTACCTGCAATTAAAGCTTTAGGTGTTTTGGATTTTATGGCTTATTTGCAAGATGAAACCTCATTGGTGGAAGCACTTGATTCAGCAAAAAAGGCGACTAGGCGTTATGCCAAACGCCAAATGACATGGTTTAATAATCAAATAATTCCGGATTTAATACTTAATTCGCAATATTCGGAAAGAATTAAGATAGATTTCTTTTCAAAGATTATAAGATAGGTGTTGACGCTTGATATCATAGGGTATAATTTCCGGCCGAATTTTGCCACAGTGATTCTTTTAATTTGTATATTAGGGGTTACTTGGCCTTTGGTTTTTTGTTGTCAATTACTAGCCAATGTTTTTCAGTTATTGACGTATTAGTAAAAGCGGCTCTGGAGTAGAAATGTCTAGTGATCAATATTCAGGTGGTGAAATCATCCTTAAAGCACTCGCTGATCAAGATGTTGAGGTGGTATTTGGTTATCCCGGCGGTGTCACACTGCCGCTGTATAACAACATTTATAAACAAAATAGTTTGCGGCATATCCTTGTTGGCCATGAACAGGGCGCTGTTCATGCTGCTGAGGGTTATGCACGATCGACAGGTAAAACTGGGGTTGCTATGGCAACTTCTGGTCCAGGCGCCACTAATACTGTTACGGGTCTAGTTGATGCCTTGATGGACAGTATTCCGCTTGTTTGTTTAACCGGCCAGGTTACTAGCCAATTAATTGGAAACGATGCTTTCCAAGAAGCTGATACGACAGGTATAACGCGGCCTGCCACAAAACATAACTATTTGGTAAAATCCACTGATGATCTCGCCCATATCATCCATGAAGCCTTTTATATTGCTGCAAATGGTCGCCCCGGTCCCGTTTTAATTGATATCCCGAAGGATATTATAATGGGTAAGGGTCCCTACGTTGGCCCTGACGGTATTGAGCCTCGTAACTATAAGCCCCAGATCCAAGGAGATCGCGAGAAGATTGAAGCTGCGGTTGAAATGATAGCAACAGCAAAACGCCCAATTATTTATGCCGGTGGTGGTGTTATCAATTCGGGTCCTGAGGCTTCTCGGTTATTGGAGAAATTTGTCAAGATGACAGGGTATCCGTGTACAACAACTTTAATGGCATTAGGAGCCTATCCGACAACGGATGATTTATTTATCGGCATGCCAGGTATGCATGGCACCTACGAAGCAAATCTAGTAATGCATAGTTGTGATCTCATGTTTAACATCGGCGCGCGATTTGATGACCGTGTAACTGGAAATACAGAATTGTTTTCTCCGAAAAGCAAGAAAATACATATTGATATTGACCCTTCGTCTATCAACAAAAATATTGCGGTCGATCTCGCTATCGTTGGCGATGCAAAAAAAGTATTATCTGATTTAATGGCTGTTTGGGAGGAAAAACAGCCAAGGATTGATGATCATGCAATAAAGAATTGGTGGAATAAAATAGGCACATGGCAGTCGGTTGATTCTCTCGGTTTTAAGCAGAATAAGAAATCATTGATTAAGCCACAATATGCATTAACCCAATTGAACAACAATTTAAATGGAAGGGATTACTTTATCACTACAGATGTCGGTCAGCATCAAATGTGGGCGGCGCAGTATATTCAATTTAGTAAACCTAATCGCTGGATGACGTCAGGTGGCCTTGGTACTATGGGTTACGGCATACCTGCAGCCATGGGTGTTCAGGTTGCCCATCCCGACGCTTCTGTCGTGTGCGTGACATCGGAAGGTTCAATGATGATGAACATTCAGGAAATGGCAACAATTGCTAAGGAAGGACTTCCTGTTAAAATTCTTTGTTTGTACAACAAGGTGCTAGGTATGATTCGGCAGTGGCAAGAATTATTCCACGAAAATAACGAATCTGAATGTGACCTAAGTAATGGACCTGACTATATTAAATTAGCAGAAGCTATGGGGTTTAAAGCCTTGGAATGTAATAAACCTGATTATGTTGAGAAAACAATTGTAAAAATGCTTGATGTTGCAGGTCCGGTCTTCGTTTTGATGCATACGGACCGAGCGGAGAATGTTTTTCCGATGATCCCTTCTGGTGCAGCGCACAATGAGATTGTCCTTTCGCCCAGCAGTAACACAATTGCTGCCGATGAAAAAAATAATGTAATAGCTTAAGGTTTGAAGTTGGAAAAATAAATTGAATGTAACTATTAATAATGAAGTGCAGGATCATACTTTTTCAATTTTAGTTGAAAATGAGGCCGGAGTTTTGGCGCGGGTTATTGGCCTATTGTCAGGCCGGGGGTATAATATTGATAGTTTAACGGTAGCCGAAATCGATAAAGAGGAACGTTTATCAAAGATAACTATTGTGAGTTCGGGTACTGCCATGGTGCTTGAGCAAATTCGCGCTCAGCTAGAAAGGTTAGTGCCGGTTCGGGCTGTCGCTGATTTAACTGTTGATGGGCCTTCTGTAGAAAGGGAACTCGCTTTGATAAAGGTGGTTGGAGATGATAAGATGCGAGCTGAATCGTTGAAGTTAGCTAATACTTTTAAGGCAAGTGTTATTGATAGCACTTCAAGTTCTTATGTATTTGAAATTGTTGACAGTTCAAATAAATTGGATGAGTTTATCAATTTAATAAAGCCGCTTGGTTTGGTCGATTTGTCACGTACAGGTGTGGTGGCTATATCGCGTGGCCCAGAATCAATTTAAGTAGCCAAAAAGCTGTAGAGTAATAAACTACCAAAAAGCTGTAGAGTAATAAACTAAATGTAATAATGTAGGAAATTTAATTATGCGTGTTTTTTATGATCGAGACGCTGACGTCAATTTGATTAAAACGAAAAAAGTTGCCATTGTTGGCTATGGGAGCCAAGGCCATGCTCATACTTTAAATCTTCGGGATAGTGGTGTTAAAGAAATTGCTGTGGCCCTTCGGCAAGGATCTGGCTCAATTGCAAAAGCTGAAGCAGAAGGCATCAAAGTGATGGAACCGGCTGAAGCAGCTGCTTGGGCCGACGTATTGATGATTTTAGCTCCGGACGAAATTCAAGCAGATTTGTATGCTGCTGAAATTCACAGTAATTTGAAACCGGGTTCGGCAATAGCTTTTGCTCATGGCTTGTCAGTTCATTTTGGTCTTATTACTCCGCCGGAAGGTGTAGATGTTTTTATGATAGCACCTAAGGGCCCTGGCCATACTGTCCGTGGAGAATTTGCTCGCGGCGCTGGTGTCCCTTGTTTGGTCGCCGTCCATCAAGATGCGAGTGGATCTGCAATGGAGGTAGCGTTGTCATATGGATCGGCTATTGGTGGAGGTCGTTCCGGTATTATTGAGACAACTTTCAAAGAAGAGTGTGAAACCGATCTTTTCGGCGAACAAACGGTACTTTGTGGCGGTTTGACTTCATTAATTACAGCTGCATGGGAAACTTTGGTGGAAGCAGGCTATGCGCCGGAGATGGCTTATTTTGAATGCTTGCATGAAGTAAAATTAATTGTTGATTTGATGTATGAGGGCGGGATTGCCAATATGCGTTATTCTATTTCTAATACCGCCGAATTTGGTGACTACCTGTCTGGTCCCCGCGTTATCGATGCAAGTGTAAAAGCCCGCATGCGAGAAGTTCTTGATGATATTCAATCGGGGAAATTTGTTCAAGATTGGATGATGGAGAACAAAGTTGGGGCCCCGCGATTTAAAGCTATGCGAAGACGTTCTGCTGAACATGATATTGAGAAGGTAGGTCAGAACCTGCGTGATATGATGCCTTGGATTGCGGAAAATGCTTTGGTTGATAAAACCAAGAACTAGATTCCGGGTATAATTAAAAAAACATCTTGGCCAAAGATCTTGTTATTTTTGATTATTTTGTAAAACTGTTCCTCGACGCTTTAGCATTTTTTCGGAGAGCTTTGGTGCCCGCCCTGGTGTTGACCAAGGACATTTTGCTATGCAGATTGCACATCCTAACGCTTCGCCAAAAGTAGGGATGCATTTGTCAAAATCAACGAACCATTTTTTGACTCCGCGGACCATTTGTTTTTCCGGAAAAATGGCACCTGGTGGACAAGCATTAACGCATATTTGACAATTAGTGCAGAAATCCTCAGATCCTATATCCCTGACGTCGTCGGCAATTAGCGGCATATCGGTTGTTACTGCGGAAAGTCGAAATGACGAACCAAATTTGCCATGTATGAGTGAGCCATGCTTGCCGAGCGTGCCCACGCCTGAATCAATCGCCGCAGGCATCATACTTAAAGCTGAGGCAAATGGCCCGGCCCAAGGCTTTGCTTTAAAGCCCTGCCTTGAAATAAAATTGGTTAACTCCCGACAAACTCTTGCGGCACGATTATATTGGCGAGCTACTTCGACCGCAGAGTCTGGCCTTTCGAAATTTGGTGGTACTTTATCGAGTTCTTCATGATCCATTGTGACTGCTATTATTATTACCCAAGGTTCATCGATTTGATAACCTTCATAAGTATACATTGGATCCATCTCCGTAATGCGAATATCATCACCTTCGTGGCTTAGAGTGAATTCTTTAATCGTTTTGACCCATTCCTCTGCTGAGTTTTGGACGACAGTCTTTGCCCGTTCTTCAATTTTGGGCCCTCGAGGAGCTTCGTTGCTATAGTGTTCAACTATTTCCGGAGATCGTCGTTGAATGCCAATGACTTCGGATTGTAATTCGCCAAAGTCATGTTTTTCGTGTGGATGCCAAAAAAATGGTGATGGGCTTCTAACATGGGTTTCGTTGTGTCCATTTACATCGTTCCCTGAAGTTTCAGGGAGCAGTGCAATAAAATCGTCTACTGTTTCTGCTCTTTTGCTCATTTTATCCTTATTTTCTCGTATTTAGTTTATTGATCTTGCACATATTGATAAACAAGTAAATTAGTTGAACAAGATCTAGCTGAAGACCCTAATTATAAAACACAGTAACGCCCATTATTATATTAAGATAGTGTGAAATTTTTCTGGAACATTTATTCAGTTAAATTGTATGAATGCTCATGCGATCCTGCCAATCTTTGCCGCTACACCAGGACAACATATTCTCTGCCGTCGGTTCTTCTTTATTTAAATTCAAAACCGTTCGCCAAGCAAGGCTAAGCATGCAAGAGATTACTGGAGGACCACCCCACCCACTGCAATCTAATATGGGCTGGAGTGTTGGCATTCCGGTACCCAACATTACGATAGCGTCTAACTTTTTGTCCTTAAGCGAATTCAATGCTTCACTGCTATTATTTGCTCGCAGGCTGTAAATCGGATGAAATTCACTTGCGTCGTTAAATGCGCTTGCGACCTCACATACTTTGAATCCAGCATTTTGCCAATAAGTGACACTGACTTCGGTCAATGGAGCCGGATAGGGTGAAACTAACCCTATTTTTCTTGCACCCAGTGCATTGAATGAGTCAGTAACAGCCCTTGCGGCTGTTATAAAGTCAAAACCTCTTTTTTCCTTAATACGTTTGCATATTTCCAATTCTTTCTCTTGGCCGATAAGGTAAGATGCACCCGTGCAGCCGAATGCAACAGCTTGAATAGGTGCATTCGCAAATTGATCAATAGTTGTTTCAATCTTGTCTGTATAGTCAACTAATCGTTCCTCAATTGTTCCCTTAGGGCTCGTAAGGCGAGCATTCAGCATCGTCATTCCTGCCGGCCATAATATGGTAAATTCAGGTTCTACCGTTGTATTTGCTTGTGGCGTGAGAACGCCTATGAGGCCGCGTTTTGCATACTCTAATTTAGTCATTTATAGTTAATACCGCTCGAGTTCTACATTTATCCTTTGCATGCGATTTATGACAACTAGAGAGCCATAAATTAGAGAGTGATACAAGTTAATGATAGAGATTTCAAAAAATAAAGGGAAACGCATTTTAATCGTCGGTGCTGGCCCTGTTGGGTTGTTCGCTGCTACACGCTTAGTAGGGTTTGGTATACCAATAACGCTTGTCGATAAAGCACACACTGTTAGCAGTGACATCCGCGCCTCGACCATTCACCCACCGTCACTCGAAATGATGGAACCCTACGGTATAACGGATGAGATACTTGAGACAGGAATTAAAGTGCCGCAATGGCAAATACGCGATCACTCTTCAGGCGAGAAGATTATATTTGATCTAGGTTGCATATCTGATGTAACGAAGTATCCCTACCGTGTGCAATTCGAGCAAAGTAAAATTTGTGCGATTATGGATAGAAAACTCCGAAAAGATCCTTTAGCTGATATACGTTACGGTACTGAGTTTGTCTCATTAGCCCAGAATGACAAATGCGTTTCAATCAAGGTTAAATCCGCTGACGGTCCATACACGCTCGAGGGTCAATTTTTGATTGCGGCTGATGGTGGAAACAGTCGGATCAGAGAATGCCTAGGATTAGAATTTAAAGGATCGACCTATCCAGAGCTGACCGTGCTAGTCACAACACCTTTCCAGTTCGATAAGTATATTGATGGATTATCGAGTGTCAGCTATTGCTGGGAAGAAAAGGGAAATTTTAGTCTTTTGCAATTGCCCGATCAGTGGCGGGCAAGCCTTTATTTTCCCGAAGATATGTCGTCCGAAGAAGCTCTAGCAGATGAGCATATTCAGAAACAACTTCATGATATTTGTCCCAACGAAGGTCCATTTGAGATATTTGATAAGCGAGTATATCGAGTACATCAAAGAATTGTATCGAAATATGATCATGGTCGAATCGTTCTAGCGGGCGATGCAGCACACGTTAACTCACCTTCTGGGGGTATGGGGATGAATGGTGGATTGCACGATGCTCATAGCCTGACAGAAAAATTAAACCAGATTTGGCTAGGTGCTGACGAGAATAACTATTCTGAACTCCTTGGCCTTTATTCACGACAGCGAAAGCCAATCGCTGAGCAGCAAATTATCAAACAGGC
>CAZXSC010000002.1:0-97687 GCA_964643045.1 uncultured Rhodospirillaceae bacterium | reverse complement strand
GCGGCTTGAAAAAGAGTAGCAATATTGGCTTCAACCATAACCGCATAGATTATTAGTATTAACGACGGTGGAATAAGTATGCCAAGGGTACCGCCAGCGGCTAGACAGCCAGTTGCTAATGAGCCTGAATATTTGAACCGCTTTAATTCTGGGAGTGCCGCCTGGCCCATAATAGCAGCTGTTGCTAAAGAAGAGCCACTGATTGCTCCAAATCCAGCACAGGCGCCAACTGATGCCATGGCAACACCACCTCGAAAATGTCCTAAACAGCGATGAGCTGCTGTAAATAGCGCCTGTGATAAACCTGCCTTTGAGGCGAGTTGTCCCATCAATATAAATAAAGGGGCGACCGATAAATCAAAAGTTGAAAATCTATAATAGACCTCGGTCTTAAGATAACTGAGCAAGGCAGCCTTACCAGCTATTTCAACGTAGCCGCCCAAACCTACTAACAGCATGGCAACACCTATTGGAATTCTAAGAGCAAGGAGTGCCATCAGAACCACAAAACCAATAATTCCGTATTCTAAACCTGTTAAATTGAACATTTAACGCTCACCGTGAATTTCGGGACTGATACGATTCAGGGAATCGTCAATAAACTTGTTAGCCCTGGCTTCAGAAATACTGCGAGCTAAAGTATAGAAACAGATAATTATTAGAAGCATCATACATAAAGTTGCATAAGGGAACGAAAGCCAACGCGGGAATCCAATTGTCGTAAAAGATTCATTGTTATTATACATATCTATGCCGCCATAAATAAGGCGCCAGGTCAGCAATACACCAATTAGTAAAAATATGAGACTTCCCGCGGCATCGCAAGTTGCTTTCATTCGTGTTGACGCTCGGGTTAAGATGAAGTCGACAATAACGTTTTCTCGCATTAATTGACAGTAAGGTAATACTGCGAAAATTGCTGTACATGTCCAAATTTCTATTAAATCGTAGATACCCGTGATTGAGCCAATACCCGTCGCCCGACCGATTACGCTAACGGTTATTGATAGTCCCATAAATCCAATGATGAAACTACCAAAGATCGCAAGGGCAGCTGAATATTTATAGAGAACCCGGCCTACCTTATCGGTAGGCCGGGAGGTTGTTTCAAAACCTTCAGTCACGGTATTTTATGCTCGAAAGGTTACTTGCTATATTTAGCAATCATTGCCCGAGCATCGTTTATGAGTTGCTGCCCATTATTGATACCATGCTTGCTTTTTAACTCTGATACTACCTTACCGTACACAGCTTGAGCTACCTTTCTGATTTTATCAGATTCAGTTGCACTGAGGGTCGAGAACTTATTTTTTTTCTTTGATTGCATTATCTTTTTACTTGGGGCTTCAAGAGCTTCCCAGTTCTTACCCGCAGCAGCAGCAACGTTTCTACCGGAATTATTATCGATAACTCTCTTCATGTCAGCTGGCAATTTAGCATAACTTTTCTTGTTCATAAGAAAGGTAAATACTGCAGTATTCATTCGGCGTGCCGGGGCAGCAAGATCAGTAAAATATTTACCTAATTCATGCATTTTTACCGCTGGTGCGATTTCATACGGTAGCAAAACACCGTCGATCACACCTTTCGAAAGCATTGGTGGAATTCGACCTAACGGTGTGGCAATCCCGTCTGCTCCAAGGGCCTGAAGCAACAATACTGAAGTCCTATTGGCACCACGCATTTTCATTCCCTTTAGGTCTGCCATTTTACGAACAGGTTTTTTAGTCATGAAGAGAACACCAGCATGAACATGCATCAATAAGACGTGAAAATCCGATGTTTCTTTGCCTAAATGTTTATCCTTATAATCTTGTAAAGCAAGAGTTGATGATAACGCATCCTTATGGAGAAAAGGCAGCTCAAAAATTTCCGCTCTTGGCATGCGCCCCGTTGTAAAACCTGGAAGTGTCCAGACCATATCAACAACACCGTCACGAACTTGATCAAGTAATGCCTGAGGTTTGCCCCCTAGTTGCATTTTCCAAAAAGTTTTAACATTAATACGGCCACCTGATGCCTTTTTGATTTTTTTTGCCCATGGTATTAACCAAGTTTTGGCTGGGTTTGCGACGGGTGGAATAAAACTATGCATACGCAAATTAAATTCTGCAGCATTTAACGGTTTCACGGTTCCTACGCCAATCGATGCGGCAAGAGCCGCACTTGCAATTAATAACTTCGCTGGTGATTTTGACATATTTTGCTCCCTTTATGGACTTCTTAGTATGAGTGCAGGAATAATAACTATTCCTTTTGTGCTAATGTTCTAGCAGAATCTATTTATTGCTACAATGGGATTATCCAGTTTAGGATAGTATATCAAAATAATAACAGAAATTTGGTGATTAAATATTTAATTCGCACCAAACAGGCGTATGATCCGATGGCTTTTCCCAACCTCGTGGTGAACGGTCAATATTAGATCCAGTCAGAAGATCGGCAGCTTGTGGTGAAAGTAATAGATGGTCAATGCGTAAGCCATTATCTTTATTCCATGCACCGGCGCGGTAATCCCAATACGAGTATTGACCTTGCTCTTGATTGAAAGCGCGGAAAGCGTCGGTTAGCCCAAGGTAGACCAACTTACGCCACGCTGCGAGGGTTTCGGGACGGAATAACGCGTCGTCTCTCCAGTTTTCGGGTTCATAGACATCAGCATCTTCAGGGATTACATTATAATCGCCGCCGAGTACAAATGGATCCTCTGTTATTAGAAGTTCTTTGGCGCGATTATAAAGGCGCTCCATGAAATCGAGTTTATAAGGAAATTTTTCTGTGTCTACGGGGTTCCCATTTGGAAGATAAATCGCAGCTACCCGCACACCACCGGTAAACCCCTCAATATATCGTGCTTGATTATCATCGCTGTTACCTGGTAACTCAGTTAATTCTATGTCAATTGGTGATCTTGAGAGTATGGCTACACCGTTGTAGGTTTTTTGACCAGAAATAGCTATATTATAGCCTTTGTCCCCAACTTCGTCATATGGAAAGGCTTCTGCCAGACACTTAAGCTCCTGTAGTAGGACAATGTTAGGAGAAAACTCATCAAGCCACCTGAGTAAATGAGGCAAGCGAGCTTTAACTGAATTAACGTTCCAAGTTGCAATTTTAATCATCTAACATTAGCCCATTAAGAACCCAGCTGTAATTCAGCCTTTCTATCGCATCCATTATCAGTTAGTTAATTATATTAAACAGCGAACGAAACGCCACAACCGCAGGAAGAAGTAGCATTTGGTATATTGAGTCTGAAAGCTGCCCCCATAAGGTCTTCAACAAAATCAACTTCCGAACTACCTAATATTTCAAGAGACATTTCGTCGATTATTACTTGAACGCCATGGGATTCAAAAACTTTATCTTCATCGGTTTGGTTGTCGTCAAGTTCAAAGCTGTATGAAAACCCAGAACAACCTCCTGCCGACACTAGAATACGTAATCTCGTCTCGTTGGACCCTTCAGAGATTATTAGTTCTCCAATCCGGTTTGCAGCATTTTCAGTAATTGAAATTGAACTCATCACTGTCATCTTACCTTAAATTAATTTATGTAGTAATAACTATTAATATTTATCTATGTAACCTTATAAAAAAAAATGTCAAATTGCCTTTGATTAGTTTTCTCAATATTTTTTGGGATTTTTAGTGATTTATTTCTAGTTAGCGACTATGAACAAACATTATTCAAATATTATCAAACTTGCTCCATATGCGTGTTTTCCTGATTTAAGTAGGGGTCGCTTATATCCGGAACCTGATAGCAATACCCGGGACTGTTTTCAGCGAGATCGTGATCGTATTATTCATTCGACAGCTTTCCGTCGTCTAGAGTACAAAACCCAAGTATTTGTGAATCACGAGGGAGACCATTACAGGACGCGCTTAACTCATACGTTAGAAGTATCGCAAATCGCGCGAACGTTGGCGCGTTGTTTAGGTCTAAATCAAGATCTGGCTGAGGCGTTGGCGCTGGCACATGATTTGGGACATCCACCGTTCGGACATTCGGGTGAATATGCTCTGGCTGACGTAATGATACCTTATGGCGGTTTCGACCATAATGCACAGACTTTAGCTGTTATTACCCGGTTAGAGCAGCGTTATCCGGACTTTGATGGTTTAAACCTTAGTTGGGAAACGATAGAGGGCACGGTTAAGCACAATGGGCCACTTATAGAAGTTGATACGGCAAAGCCTTTACCGTTCGAAATACGTAATTATAATTCTAAAAACGATCTTTTATTAGGCTCTTTTGCAAGCGGTGAGGCACAGGTTGCTTCTTTGGCTGATGATATAGCCTACAATAATCACGACATTGATGATGGACTGCGTGCCAATTTGTTTGTAATAGAGGAATTATTTGAATTGCCATTGATTGGTAAAAGTTTTGAAAGTGTTGTCCAGAGAAATCCCGATATTAGTAGGTCTCGTCAGCGGCACGAAGCTGTTCGTACATTAATTGGCAAAATGGTTGGTGATTGTTTGACAGCATCGCAGCAAAGGTTAAAAAAGGTAGCGCTGAAAAATGTAGATGATATACGTGCTTTAGATTACCCGGTGATTTCATTTTCAGAGAAGATGCATGAGATAGATAGGGTTCTTAAAGATTTTCTTTTCAAAAACATGTATCAGCACAAACGTGTGCGCCAAATGACGGTTAAAGCAGATCACGTGATAAGAGAGTTATTTAAACTAATATTGATGAACCCCAATCATCTTCCGAATGAATGGCAAAAACAAGCCAATAACGATAGTGAAGAACAGACAGCAAAATTGGTAGCAGATTATATTGCCGGTATGACGGACCGGTTTGCCTATGGCGAATACGATAAACTAGTTGTAAAGAAGAAACAAAGTTCATGATAGGAGTAAAGAGAATCCTTTAGTTATGACAGCGTTAAATTATTTTGAATATATGCGAGATTGCATTGTTGAAATTCTTAAAGATCCTTTGATCGCTGAAGAATTATCCAAGCAACAAAACTTTGCTCCATTTTCTGTCGAGCCGCCCCGTGATGCAAAACATGGCGATGTGTCTACTAATGTCGCAATGGTTTTAGCTAAAACTGTAGGGTTAAATCCACACGAACTTGCGGCTGGGATCATTGCGGGCTTATCAAAATTGGAATGTGTAGCCTCTGCAAAAATTGCAGGTCCTGGGTTCATTAATATAATATTAGCCAATACTTTCTGGTATGAAAGGTTAGGAGAGGTACTAAGCTTGGGCTCAGCTTACGGCGCATCAAAGATCGGGGAAAATAGACCAATTAATATTGAATATGTTTCAGCTAATCCAACAGGACCTTTGCACATTGGACACGGCCGAGGGGCTGTGGTGGGGGATACATTAGCCAACCTTTTTATTAAATCTGGTTATGATGTTACTAAAGAATATTATATTAACGATGCGGGTCAGCAGGTTGATGTTCTGGCACGGTCGCTGCATCTTAGGTATTTGGAAGCGCTAGGTGAAGAGATTGGTAAAATACCAGAAGGACTTTATCCTGGCGAATACCTTGTTGATGTGAGCAAAAAGCTTATCGAAAGAGATGGTAATAGATGGCAAGGTGAGAAGGAATCCGTTTGGTTAGAGCCGTTACGATCGTTCGCAATAGATTCAATGATGGATACAATTCGTGAAGATTTGGCTGCGCTCGGGGTAGAGCATGGTGTTTTTATTTCGGAACGTGATATAATTGAGCGGGGCGGTGTTAATGAAGTTATGCGTATTCTTGAAGAAGGTAAACTAATCTATCAAGGTTTACTTGACCCGCCTAAAGGCATGGAGGTTGATAATTGGGAAAAGCGTCCCCAGACGTTATTTCGAGCCACCACATTTGGTGATGATATTGATCGGCCAATTAGGAAATATGACGATTCATGGACCTACTTTGCAACTGATATGGCCTATCATCTGGACAAATACAATCGTGGGTTTAAGACCATGATTAATATCTGGGGTGCTGATCATGGCGGTTATGTCAAACGTATCCAGGCAGCAGTTAAAGCCATTACAGCCAAATGTGGTAAACTTGACGTGAGACTTTGCCAGATGGTGAATTTATTGAATGATGGGAAACCTGTTAAAATGTCGAAGCGGGCGGGAACTTTTATAACCTTACGAGAGCTAATTGATAAGGTTGGAAAAGATGTTGTTCGTTTCATAATGCTTACTCGTAAAAATGATGCACAACTTGATTTTGATCTTTCCCAAGTAATGGAACAAAGCCGGGATAATCCCGTTTTTTATGTGCAATATTCACATGCTCGATGCTGTTCGGTTCTTCGTCAAGCGGCAGAATTGTTCGAAAAGGAAGAGATATCGATCCAGAGCTTAGGGAATTCCGATTTCAGATACTTGACCGATTCGGCAGAGATTGGTTTGATAAAGAAGATGGCCGCCTGGCCGCAGACTTTGAAGGGTGCTGCGGAAGCGTATGAACCACATAGGATTGCTTATTATTTACATGATTTATCTGCGTTATTTCATGCTCTTTGGGCCAAAGGAAGTAAAGAGAACACGTCCTTGCGTTTTTTATCAAAGGAGGATCGTCGTTTGACCTTTGCTCGATTGGCCATGGTAAAAGCATTTGCGTTAGTAATTGCCTCCGGATTAGAAGTGATGGGTGTCGAACCCATTCAGGAGATGTGATATGACATCTGATGACATACCAAGCAATCAGGAGGAGAAAAGTTCAACAAATTCAATGAAAAAAGGAACGGACGTGTCTTCAAGTTCGAATACACCGCACGATTCACCTGATTTGAGTTCTTCGGATGATAATATAGTTATTGAAGAAATTGATGAGTTAACTAAAAACGACTTGTCAACCGATACACTAGAGTTTGAGTCTATAAGTAGGCGACCTATACGTAGAATAGGTGGCAGGATAAGAATTATTTTATTATTGTTGATAATTGGGTGCGGGTCTTATGGGGCCTGGACACAATGGGGTGATAAGTTATTTGGGTTACATACCGGCGGTTTGCCTATTGTACTGGCTCCTGAGGAACCTATAAAAGTGCGGCCAATAAAACCTGGGGGAATTAATATCCCAGACCGTGATAAACTAGTTTATGATCGCTTGGAAAGAAAGCCTCCAGAAGAGAGAACTGAAAAACTTTTGCCTCGTCCTGAAGTGCCGCTTTCTCCACCAAAGGTAAAATTAGTTCAAACTGACGAATTAATCGCAGGTCGCAACGGCGGGGCTAAAATACCGAAGACGATAGGTTCCCAACCTACTCCCGCAGAGGTTAAGGTTGTTAGAAAACCTGAATTGGGTAAGGAGTTGTCGGAGCCTGATATTAGTGGAAGTAGTAAAGGCGTACCAGTTGAGTCAAGGGCAGAACCAAAGGCAGCATCAAAAATTATCTCTTCAAAAAGCTTTGGGATAGTTAAAGAATCTGAAAGAGCTAAAACCTATCAAATTCAACTCGCAGCCGTGAGGAGTGCAGACAGTGCAAAAAAAGAGTGGGTGCGTTTGAGAACGAAAAATAAAAGGCTTCTTGGCAAATTAACTCTTGATATAGTTCGAGCGGACCTTGGAACACAAGGCATTTTTTTTCGTTTGCGGGCGGGTCCTCTTGCCAATCGAGCCAGGGCTAAAGCTCTTTGTCAGGCGCTAGCTAAATTAAAAGTCGGTTGTCTAGTGATTCGTCCAGGAAAATAAGGGCTGGATCAGATGGTCCATTATAAAGCTGCAATTTTTGGTTGTATGGGACCAGAATTAAAGTCTGAGGAAATGGTTTTCTTCTCGGAAAGTAGGCCTGTTGGCTTTATTTTATTTGCGCGCAATTGTGTTAATCCCCGACAGTTGAAGAAATTAATCAAGGATCTGCGAGCCTCGATTAACAATGCAAATGCCCCAGTCTTAATTGATCAAGAAGGTGGCCGCGTAGTGCGGCTTGGTGCTCCTCATTGGAGAGATCCGCCAGCAGCAAAGGTGTTTGCAGAATTAGCTAATAAGGATGTTGGACTAGCTTGTGAGGCCTTAAATTTGAATATCCGCTTAATTGGCCACGAACTGCGTGAGCTCGGCATAAATGTGAACTGCTTGCCTTTACTGGACGTTCCTTTAGGAGAGGTTGATCCTATCATTGGTGATCGGGCACTTGGCACTGACGTACAACAGGTATCGACCTTGGGAAGAATTGTATGTGATAGTTTGATGCAGGAAGGGGTTCTGCCGATCATTAAGCATATTCCAGGTCATGGGCGGGCTAACGTTGATAGTCATAAAATTCTCCCAATTGTGACGGCAGATTGGGAGGATTTATCTCAAACTGACTTTTTGCCGTTCAAACTATTGAGAGACATGCCATTCGCTATGACGGCACATATCATTTATAGCGCTATAGATGCAAATTACCCCGCAACGATCTCTCGCAAGATTATCCAAGATGTCATTCGTAAAGAAATTGGCTTTAGGGGCATACTGATATCAGATGATTTGTCAATGCGGGCGTTAAAGGGAAGCTTAGCCGAACGGGCGAGGGCTTCACTTGAAGCTGGCTGCGACATAGTATTGCACTGTAACGGTGATATGTCGGAAATGTTGGAAATTGCGGATGTAATTTATCAACTTCCAGACGAATCTTGTAATCGGGTACACAGTGCATTAGCGCGAACTGAAGTGTCTGGCATTCTGGATAAGATAGAGGCTTTCGAGCGTTTAACCGAACTTGGAATAGGTTAAGATATGGATGTGTATGTTATTTTTTATAAGATATCTGTCTGGGTTTTTCCAATTATCATTTCGGTGACTTTGCATGAAATAGCACATGGATGGATTGCATGGAAATTGGGAGACGATACAGCATTTCTCCATGGTCGAATTACCTTAAATCCTATCAAGCATTTAGATCTTTTTGGAACTCTTTTTTTGCCGGCATTTTTATTGCTATTTTCTGGAGGCAAACTTTGCTTTGGTTACGCGAAACCAGTGCCAGTAAATTTTTTTGCACTTTCGAAACCCCGAAGAGATACGGTGCTGGTTGCTCTTGCTGGGCCTGCCTCAAATTTGATTCTCGCGATTATTGCTGCCCTGCTACTTAATCTTGTTCAGTTGGCACCTATTTTTTTACAAAGTTGGATAATAGATAATCTTATGATTTTAATTTTTTTCAATCTAATCCTTTGTATTTTCAATATGATTCCGATCTTGCCGCTTGATGGAGGGCGTGCAGTAATCGGAATTTTACCTCCAGTGATAGCCCAGCGATTTGAACGGTTGGAGCGAGTTGGGTTTAGTATTATCTTATGTGCATTATTTTTGTTGCCGTGGGTTGGCGATCAGTTGGGCTTTGATTTAAATATATTTATGTGGGTCATCGTTATACCAGCAACTGAATTGGCAAGTTTTTTAATAAATGTAATAGGTGTGATGTAATATATGGGAGATGATATTAATTTGGCCATAAACGAATTTGAAGACTCGGAAACTGTCGCCCAACCAATGGGAACCGAGTTTGTTCTTGATGTTGTTGGTTTTGAGGGACCAATTGATGCCCTTTTAACTTTGGCTCGCGACCAAAAGGTTGATCTTGCACATATTTCGATTTTAGAATTGGCTGAACAGTATCTGAGCTGGGTTGCGGAAATAAGTAGTTCTAATTTAGAACTTGCGGCAGATTACCTAGTGATGGCGGCTTGGTTAGCTTATCTCAAGTCGAGATTGTTGATACCGGATATGTCGCTTGAAGAAGAGCCAACTGGTCGAGAAATGGCCGAAGCATTGCAGTTTCAGCTCCGTAGATTAGAAAGTATGCAAAACTCAGGAGCTCAAGTTATTTGCCGCAATCAACTTGGCCAAGATTTCTATAAGCGCGGCGATCCAGAGAAATTTGGATATAATTCTACGTCGATTTATGATGTTACATTGTTTGATCTTCTGAGTGCATATGGAGAACATACCCATCGTTCGAACATTAAAACATTATACATTGAGGGCTCCGATTTATTTTCTGTTGATGATGCTATTCAGCGTATGATTAATATGGTTGGCAAGATACCAGCCTGGACTAGTCTGGAGAAATTCCTACCCATAAATCTTCAGAACGACATTATTGGCCGTTCAGCAATCGCATCGACATTTGCAGCGGCTTTACAGATGGCTAAAGAAGGAAAAATGCTCATAAGACAGGGTTCTGCGTTTGAACCTATTTTTGTTAAAGATATTAATCACTAGGAAAATAGAAATTCATAACAAAACGTTTATTAATTTAAAAAGAGATTAAGATATCATGGGTAATATTAATGAACAGCATCTAAAAATATTAGAAGCCTTGATCTTCGCATCCGCGGAGCCAGTACCTAAGAGGGTTCTTGAGGAGAAGATGCCTGATAACATAGATCTTGATGGTTTGCTTGGGGAGCTTAAATGTTATTACGCGAACCGTGGAGTTAATCTTGTTCAAAGAGGAAAAAGTTGGGCATTTCGAACTGACCCAGATATTGCGCAGGCTTTAATGGTTGATCGTACCGTCAGCCGGAAATTGTCCCGTGCGGCAATAGAAACTTTGGCTATTTGTGCTTACCATCAACCAGTTACTCGAGCAGAGATTGAGGAAATTCGCGGAGTTAGCCTAAGTAAAGGTACTATGGATGTGCTTTTTGAGGCAGGTTGGATCCGGCCGCGAGGTCGCAGGCGTACACCAGGGAGACCAACAACTTGGGGTACGACTGAGGGTTTTCTTGATCAGTTTGGCATGGAAAGTATAGATGATCTGCCCGGTATGGATGATTTGAAAGCTGCTGGTCTTATCGATAAGCGCCCCGCCGTACAGACACTGGTTACAAGGGAAAAATAGGACCCAAATAAACTCGATAAAGCACTAAATTCAAATGGAGAGGATGAAATGGCGCTTGATCTTGATAAGAGTGGAGGCTCCACTTTAACCGGAATAGAGTAGGTAGCCGGGTGCGTTATGATGTTTTTGTTACAGTTTGGGGAAAGAGCTTTGTTGATAAGTTTATTGACTTATCACTAAGGTCTCAGTTGGCTGAGGGTAATCTGCCTACGGTATCCAATGACGCTAAAATCCATTATCACATCTATACAGACAGAGTGTCACACAAGTATTTTAGCGCTGGTGTGGAAGAGCTGTCAGAATTTGCAGAAGTCCATTTTTATTTTTTTGACCAGATAATGTACGGTAATGGCAATTTAGAGGAAGCTATTGAGAATTCTGATTTTGCTACGGTTAAGCATAATGTTCAGCGTATTACATCAAGCCATATGTTATCTCGCCTCGAAGATTCGGCGGCTATACTTCTTGACTCAGATTTTATAGTCGCTGACGGCACCTTGGCTCAAATGCATAAACTTCGGCGGCAGGGCAAGCGTGCTGTGATGGCCCCACTATTGCGATTAAACGCAGAAAGCGCCACTACTTTGTTGCATAGGAACTTGTCTTTTTATTTGGAGGCTCGAAATTTAGTACGTTTGTGTCTCGAGGAAATGCATCCCATATTTGAAGCATATTTTATGGGCACGAAACGTTCTACCGTGTATCCGTCCCAAGTTAATTGGTGGGTGCATAATTTTTCGGGAAAAGAAAAGGTTAGGACAGGAGTAATAACGCAATGTTTGTTTCCACATCCTTTGATGATTGAGCCAGATTTGTTGACGGCTGAAAGTGGAATTAAGTATTTTTCGACAATGGACTATGATTACGTTTTTCGGGCTGTTGCGGATGATCGAGCCATCCATTTATCTCGTGACTCGGATGAAATATTGCTTTGTAAAGTCTCTCCAACAGGATACCGTGCTAACAGCGCGAAGACAGGACCTTTATCTGTAGAAAGGATGGCGCATTTTATTGTAAATAATACGAATATTCGGCACCGTTTATTCTTAAGTCAGCCGGTCTATTTTTTGGCTAACACGGTAGGGAATTGGGAAGAAGTAAGCCAAAATGCTGTGCATTTTGTACAGGCGGCCTATGAAGCTGCGGATGCGATTGTTCAGAAAGCACCTATGACTGATCCACTAACGATGGTTCATTTAAAATCTTTTTTGGGGCCCATAGAAGACTTTATTTCACCTCAGATCCAATCCCGAATGAAAGATTTATTTCCGCGTTAAGAATGGAAATATTTACGTAATTATGTAATAGGACTATAATAATAACAGTTCTAATTTTGGAATGGATAAATGACTGTGCGAGATAGGATAGAACAAAAATTATTTGATGCAATTCGGATCGAAGGACTTGAGGTCATTAATGAGAGCCATATGCACAATGTGCCCCCAGGATCCGAATCTCATTTTAAAGTTATTGTTATTTCAGAAGAATTTGAAGGTGAAAAATTAGTACGTAGACATCAACGAGTAAATAAGATTTTGGCCGGCGAGTTGGAAAAAGATATTCATGCGTTGGCTTTGCAGACATTGACCCCGGCCGAATGGTTTGAAAAAGGTGGTTTGACGATGCCGTCTCCAAAATGTCTGGGTGGGAATAGCCCATAGCTTTAATTTGAGAAGATCCAAATATTTGTTACCTCCTATAACACATTGTTATTAAATGATTTTGGTCCAATTATTGCTCTATTCTTTCGATTCTGCCATTATCCGAATCGAAGGTTAATATAATTGATAGGAGTTTAGTTAAATGGGCATTGGTGTTTGGCAAGTTGTCCTGGTTCTTGTGATAGTTTTAATTATTTTTGGTGCTGGAAAATTACCAAAAGTTATGGGAGACGTTGCGAAGGGCGTTAAGAATTTTAAGTCGGGTATGGCAGAAGAACCTGCGCAGCAAGAAAAAGATAAAGTTGCCGCTGATAACGTCGCAACCAGGGTTTCCGAGAAATCTGAGGATAAAGAGAGTTCAGTCAAAAGTTGATTTTTTGATATGAACGTTTTTGCAGCCTTATTTTGTAAATCGGTAATGTAAATGTTTGATATCGGCTGGACCGAAATTACCATCATCCTAATTGTGGCGATTATTGTAATTGGGCCAAAGGAACTGCCAGGAGTTTTGCGGACTGTCGGACAGTGGGTTGGTAAAGCTAAGTCAATGACCAACGAGTTTCGCGGCCACATTGATGAGATGATTCAAGACACCGAGCTCAGTGAAGTAAAACAGCAAATCGACTCTGTTGGTTCGCTCAACGCTAATACAGTGCTGGAGAATGCAATCGATGCTGATGGGGACATTAAAGATGCTTTTGACTTTAGTGGAGACGAGTTTTCAAGCCCTGTTGATCTAGATGATCATTCCTATGATGATAAACCAAAGGAAGGAACAATTGAAGAAAATGGTTCTTCAGAGGAAAGATCACAAGAACTATCAAATGGCACGTTAGAAGAGGTATCAGGGGAAAATCCAAATAAACCCATGAAGGAAACTAAGACTTGAGCGAGGAAATCGAACGAAATACCTCGCCATTGCTGGATCATATTATTGAGCTCCGTAATCGTTTAATGTACTCGGTAATTGCAGTCTTCGTCGTTTTTTGCGGTGCCTATGCTGGTTCAGAACATATATATAGCTTTTTGGTTGAACCGCTTGCAGAGATTATGCATGAGAAAGGCCAGAATCGTCGGTTAATATATACTGCTCTTCATGAAGCTTTTTTTACATATATAAAGGTGTCCTTTTGGGCCGCTATTTTTGTTTCTTTCCCATTCGTTGCTCTGCAGTTCTGGAAATTTGTTGCCCCAGGCTTATATAAAAATGAAAAGATGGCATTAGCTCCTTACCTTGTTTTGTCACCGATCTTATTTTTTACAGGCGGCGCACTGGTGTATTATTTCATTTTCCCACTTGCTTGGAAGTTTTTTCTAAGTTTTGAGTCCGCAGGACTATCTGGTGGATTGCCAATCCAGCTAGAAGCAAAAGTGAATGAGTATCTCTCACTCGTTATGCGTTTAATCTTCGCATTTGGAATTAGTTTTCAACTTCCCGTTATCCTCACCTTGCTAGCACGAGCCGGAATTACGACGTCTGATGGGCTGGCGGCAAAGCGTAAATATGCTTTGGTGATTGTATTTATAGCGGCTGCGATTCTAACGCCGCCAGATATCATCAGCCAGATCGGACTGGCTATTCCAATAATAATCCTCTACGAAGTTTCTATCATTGCGGTACGCATAGTTGAGAAGAAAAAGGCTGAATCCGAGGAAGAGGTTATTGAAGAAACAAATTTTAACAATTCATAACGCTAGCTTAGTTTATAAGATTTTGAGCCTTTGTGTAATATAACTTGAGGGTATGGAAATTAAGATGTTTGATATTAAGTCAATTCGGGCAAATGCTGATCACTTTGATGCAGGTATGGCACGCCGCAACATTCAACCTCTCGCTAAAAAGCTTATTGAGATTGATGAACGCCGCCGTAATGCCCTGACTAAAGCTCAGGAAATGCAGACACGTCGTAACCAACTTTCAAAATTGATCGGTGAAATGAAATCCAAGGGCCAAGAAACAACGGAGGAAATAAAAGAAGTTTCCGTCTCAAAAAAAATGCAAGCGACGGCCGAAAAAGAAGCAAAAGCCGTTGGTAAAGAACTCGATATGACACTTGCTATGTTGCCAAATATCCCAACAGATGACGTACCTGAGGGGCAAGATGAAGAACATAATATTGAACTTCGTAATTGGGGTCAACACATCAAATTTTCTTTTACTCCCAAAGAGCACTTTATACTTGGTGAATCGTTGGGCCTGATAGACTTTGAAACTGCTGCCCGAATATCCGGTGCACGTTTTGTTTTTCTATCAGGGGCTCTTGCACGTATGGAACGGGCGTTGGCAAATTACATGCTTGATTTGCATATTAATGAGAATGGATTTACCGAGTTTAGCCCCCCTCTACTTGTGCGTGATAAGGCTCTTTTTGGTACGGGACAATTACCCAAGTTTGAAGAAGATCTTTTCAAAACAGTTGATGGGTTTTATCTAATTCCCACTGCAGAGGTCCCGTTGACTAATATTGTTAGCGATGCCTTAGTGAGTGAGGAAAATTTACCGCAGCGCTATGTGGCGATTACACCTTGCTTTAGGTCCGAAGCAGGCTCCGCTGGTAAAGATACACGTGGAATGATTCGCCAGCATCAATTCACTAAAGTTGAAATGGTTGCTATAACAACGCCACACGAATCGGACACAGAACATGAGAAGATGATAGGGTGTGCAGAGGAAATACTCAAAAGGCTCGATTTGCCTTACCGTGTCGTTAACCTTTGCGTCGGAGATCTGGGTTTTTCTGCCCGTAAAACCTACGATATTGAGGTTTGGCTAGCCGGTCAGGGTCGTTATCGTGAAATTTCTAGCGTTTCCAATTGTGGCGACTTTCAAGCACGCAGGATGAAATCACGTTATCGACCTAGTGGAGGTAAAGACACGAATTATGTCCATACGCTAAATGGTTCCGGCTTGGCGGTTGGGCGAACATTAATAGCGATAATGGAGAGATATCAACAAGAAGGTGGTTCGATTGTCGTGCCTGAAGTACTGCGAAGTTATATGGGCGGGCTTGAAATAATCGAGGCTGATGTTTAAGGCCCCGCTTAGTTTAAAAGACTGCCGTGTATTGGTATCCAATGATGATGGCATTGGCGCACCAGGTATCAAGAAATTGATAAGAATTGCTAATAATCTAGCCAAAGAGGTCTGGGTTGTAGCTCCTCTCAGGGAGCAAAGTGCGGCTGCTCACTCATTGACAATCCGTTTGCCTCTACGGATAAATAAAATATCTAGAAATTCATTCAGTGTGAACGGCACGCCGACCGATTGCATAAAGTTGGCGATTAATCAAATTATGCAAAAACATCCCCCGGATTTAATTTTATCGGGCATCAATCGAGGAGTGAATGTTGGTGAAGATATTACCTACTCAGGCACTGTAGCTGCTGCTATGGAGAGTACTTTGCTTGGGATCCCAGCAATCGCGCTCAGTCAGGGAGTTGAGGATCATGTAGTTGGCGATAAAGTCGATTGGTCACCTGCAGAAGTCTACGCTGCAAAAATTATCAAAAAGGTAACTTCTATCTCTTGGCCGTCTGGAGTTTTAATAAATGTTAACTTTCCCCCTGTACCCAATAAAGAGGTATCGGGAATTGAGATTACCCACGAGGGTAGACGTGAGCTGTGGGATGAGATTATTGAGTGTAATGACCCAAAAGGTGAGCCATATTATTGGATCGGAGCACAAAGACATTCGGGGGATTATTCTCCTGGTACAGATCTGGCGGCGATCCAAAGTGGTAGGATTTCAATAACACCGCTTTCAGTGGATCTAACCCACAAAATGATGATTACAAAACTGGGTAAGGCTTTTAGAAATTAGAGAGAACAATCTGCAATCGGACTGTATTATATGAATTTAAACAATACTGACTCTGAAACTTTAAAAATGGAGCTTATACTCTCCCTCCGGCAGGCAGGTGTAACTGATTTGAATGTGGTAGCCACAATGGAGCGCGTGCCTAGAGAGATGTTTGTGCCTGAAGTTTTTAGAAATCGGTCTTATCAAGATATAGCTTTGCCGATTGGTTACCAACAAACGTTAAGTCAGCCGGCTATTGTTGGTTTGATGACCGAAGCGTTAGCCCTTGATGATCGGAAAAAAGTACTTGAGGTGGGAACAGGGTCTGGTTATCAAACAGCAATCTTAGCTAACATGTGTCGCCGGGTATATACAATCGAACGTCACGCCCCTTTGCTAGAGGAAGCTGAAATACGTCTGGATAAGCTGCGTATTCGTAATGTCACTAGTAAGGTTGGTGATGGCACTCTAGGGTGGGCAGTTCAGGCTCCTTTTGAGCGAATTATAGTCACAGCAGCTGCGGTGGATATACCGTCTGTTCTGGCTGATCAACTATCCATTGGTGGCATAATGATTCTTCCAATAGGCCATGGCGAAGATATTCAGACGGTTTTAAGAGTTACTAAAAAAGATAGGGGCCTCGAAACTAAAGAGTTACGGGACGTTCGTTTCGTACCCCTTATACCTGAAGAAGCAACAGGTGCTCAAAGTTGACATTTTTACGAATTAATTGACGAACCCATGGAAGATCGTTGTAAAAAATTAATAATCAGTACCCTGCTTTTATTATTGATGGGCTGTGGCAATTTGCAATGGCCTCCAGAGGGGCAAGTTAGAAACCTCGGAAAGGGTCGTTCGTCAGTTGGCACTCTTTCGGTTCGGAACGAAAGGTATTTACAAATTCCAGCTAGTGGGGTTGTCCAAGTCAAAAATGGTGACACCTTGTTTCTTTTATCCCGTCGTTATGGGGTCTCGGCTCAGGAGATTATTGAAGTAAATGAATTGACAGCGCCTTATAGATTGAGACGCGGGCAATCATTAATTTTGCCAAGGCCGCGGAAGCATGAAGTGGTGCGTGGTGAGTCGCTGTACCAAATTTCACGTCGTTATGGCGTAGATGTTTATGAATTGGCCAAGTTGAATTACTTGTTATCACCTTACCGAATTTATATCGGTCAGAAACTCGTGTTACCATCTACGGGCGATTTAGATTCACCCAAAGGTATTTTAGTCGAAAGAAACATAAGAGTTTTACCCAGTTTAAAACAAAAAAAGACACTCAGCATGGAAAATCCAGTAATTGGCAAAGAGAACCTGCGGGATCAACCTCTAATCAAACGAAAAAACACCAAGCTCGTTAAAAAATCGCCAAAAAATATTATTCCTCCAAGAGTAAAAACTTCTGGCCGGTTTAATTGGCCCGTTCGAGGTAAGTTGACCTCAATTTACGGTTCAAAGGGAAACGGGTTACATAATGATGGTATTAATATTGTAGCGCCTCGGGGGTCTGCCGTTCGTGCCGCCGAGGGGGGTGTGGTTGCTTATGCCGGAAATGAATTACGTGGTTTTGGCAATTTATTGTTGATTAAGCATTCGGGGGGGTGGGTTACAGCATATGCTCATAACGAATCCCTTTTAGTAAAGCGCGGTGATAAAGTACTTAAAGGACAGGTTATAGCTAAAGTTGGAGCTTCTGGAAACGTGGTTCGGCCTCAGCTTCATTTTGAAGTGCGTAAAGGAAAACGAGCCATCAATCCCCTTCGGCATCTTAAGCGGCTTACGGCTAAGTTAATTAAAAAACGTGCAACATCTTTGTTGATGGTTAGCAGTTATTCAATACTCTTCCCTAGACGGCCGGCAAGGTCTTGAATATATTGAAATGCGACCCGGCCGGATCGTGCGCCTCGGGTCATTGACCACTCTAATGCTTCGGCATGAACTTCTTTTTTATCAATCTTTAAATCATAGTGTTCGACGTATCCATCAATTATTTGAAAGAATGTGTCTTGCTTTATAGGATGGAAGCCTAACCATAGACCAAAACGATCTGAGAGTGAAACTTTCTCTTCCACCGCTTCCGCCGTATGAATAGCGGTTGATCTTTCATTCTCTATCATATCGCGTGGCATTAAATGGCGTCGATTTGATGTTGCATAAAAAATAATGTTATTTGGGCGACCTTCTATTCCACCTTCTAATACTGCTTTCAGAGACTTAAAAGTTACGTCTTCCATTTCAAAAGAGAGATCATCACAAAATAATAAGCAACGTCGTTCATTCGCTGCAAGTATTTGAAGTAGTTGCGGAAGAGTTGGAATATCTTCTCTGTGGATTTCGACGAGTACCAGTTTATACTTCAGTTTTTTATTTATTTCAGCATGCAGGGCTTTTACTAGTGAACTTTTGCCGGTACCACGGGCTCCCCAAAGCAATGCGTTATTAGCCGCAAATCCATTTGCAAAACGTTCAGTATTATCTAAAAGAATTCCAATTTGTTGATCAATTCCGTGCAATAGACCAAGTTCAATTCGATTGACATTATGGATTGCTTCCAACTGTTCTGGGTTTGAATGCCAGACGAAGGCATCTGCATCATCAATAGATTTCTTTTTCTTGGTAGGCGGAGCTAAGCGGTCTAAAGCATTCGCTATTCGTTCCAATAAAGGTCCAAGCTCTTGGTTTGCCATTTTGATTATCTCCAACGTATTCTATAACTATAAACGGCGGGAACCTACCATAAGTATTATTTTCGTCAATAAATTCATAGAGTGTTTAATTTTATATACCATAATTTAAAATAATTCCTGAAATAAATTATTGGACTCAATACCTTATATTAGTATAGCGGTTTAACGAGATCGTATAGTTTGTGGAATTCATCTAAACAAACACGTATTCGATATGTAAATAAAAAAGGAAAAACGCAAATCAACCGAAATTATTATCAATTTTTGGAACGCCATAGATTGAGATAGAGATTGCATTGAGTGATTAGCGGGGTATATTCCGCGAATTATTATTGTTTAGGGAGATACAAATGATCATTTCGCCAGCTTTTGCACAGGGCGCAGGTGGGGCCGATGGAGGCTTTGCTACGTTATTACCCTTAGTCTTAATTTTTGTTGTTTTTTATTTCCTTTTAATTCGGCCACAACAAAAACGCGCAAAGAATCATCGAAATATGTTAGCTGCTATAGTTCGGGGTGATAAAGTTGTAACAGGAGGTGGTATTATTGGTACCGTTACTAAGGTAGTCAATGATGAAGAACTTGCTGTTGAAATTGCCGAAGGTATTAAAATCAGAGTCCAGCGCACACTAATTGCTAGTGTCCAACCAAAATCTCAGCCGAATTCAGGTGATGCGGTAAATACATCGAATAATGATGGCGGCGGGATTCTTGGTAAATTCCTAGGAACCGGTAAAAAATAATTTGGCCAAAATAATTTTTTGGAGTGATTTGTAGACTGTATGGTTTATTTTTCTAAATGGAAGACTGCAATCGTATTGGGTATTGTCTTGATTGGGTTAGTAATTGCTGCTCCTAACGCATTGAAGAAAGAGACCACAGAGCGCCTGCCGGATTGGCTGCCGCATCAACAGGTTAATCTTGGACTTGATCTTCAAGGAGGATCCCATTTGTTGCTTGAAGTTAAAGTATCCTCCGTGGTTCGTGAACGCCTTGAAAGTATAGTTGATGCAATTAGGGTTGTTTTGAGAAAAAATAAAATACGCTACACGGGACTAAGAGCCCGCAATGATGCTGCTACTTTTTTGGTGCGTGATAGGGATAAATTAGAAAAAGCACAGAAACTTGCCGTAGGTGCTGATAAGAATCTAGAAATTGTCGCCGAGGATAATCGGGTAACAGTTAATTTTAGCGAACAAGCGCTTCGGGCCATAAAAAGCTCTGCGGTAAGTCAGTCAATCGAAATTGTTCGTCGGCGAATTGATGAAACCGGAACGCGTGAACCGACTATTCAGCGTCAAGGACAAGATCGCATTTTAGTTCAGGTGCCGGGTCTTGATAATCCAGAGCGACTCAAAAGGCTACTGGGAAAAACGGCTAAAATGAGTTTTCATTTGTTGGATCACAAAGGTTCTATGGTGGAAGCTACGCAGGGGCGTGTCCCACCGGGAAGTATGCTTTTGACTTCTGTAGATCAAAATTCGCAAGGTCAGCCACGGCGTTATTTAGTAAAAAAACGAGTTGCTGTCGGAGGCGACCGGCTTATTGATTCGCAGCCTTCTTTTGATAGTCGTACCGGAGAGCCTATTGTGAACTTTCGTTTTGATACCCTAGGTGGCAAGAAATTCGGTGATGTGACAAAGCGTAACGTCAACCGTCCATTTGCAATAGTTTTAGATGGTAAAGTAATTTCTGCACCAGTTATCCGCGAGCCTATTTTGGGTGGCAGTGGGCAGATTAGTGGAAATTTTACTATAAGCAGCGCTCAGGATCTCGCGCTCCTTTTGCGGGCTGGGGCTTTGCCAGCCCCTCTTACAATTTTGGAAGAACGTTCTGTTGGTCCGGGATTGGGTGCCGATAGTATTGCGGCCGGAAAAATTGCGTCTATTGTTGGCCTTATTTTGGTTATCCTATTCATGATTGTGACTTACGGCGTATTTGGGTTTTTTGCTGATATTGCGCTGTTGGTAAATATGGTATTGATACTTGGCAGTTTATCATTATTGCAGGCAACATTGACTCTGCCTGGTATAGCCGGAATAGTTCTTACTATCGGCATGGCAGTCGATGCTAATGTGTTAGTATTTGAGAGAATCCGGGAGGAGGTGAGAGCAGGCAGGACCCCCATCTCGGCGATTGACGCGGGATACAGTCGTGCGATAACAACAATCGTTGATGCTAATTTAACTACTCTTATCGCTGCTTTAATTTTATTTTATTTTGGATCGGGTCCAGTTCGCGGTTTTGCCGTAACTTTGTCGATAGGAATCGTGACTTCGATGTTCACAGCTATCATGTTAACTCGATTGATGGTGGTTGCTTGGATTAGAAATCGGCGTATTACGGAAGTTCCAATTTAAGGGAGGCATGGTGAAACCAATAAATCTTATTCCTGTTAAGCCAAATCTAAATTTTGTTGGGCAACGTAAGAGTTTTTTTGGAATTTCTTTAGTGTTAATTCTGATCTCAGTGGCAATGTTTTTTGCTCGTGGTCTTAATTACGGGATTGATTTTCAAGGTGGTATCTTAATTGAAGTTCGGGTCGACAGGGCCGGTAAATTAGGTGAAATGCGTCAGCAGCTTGCGAATTTAAATCTCGGTGAAGTGTCACTTCAAGAATTTGGAGCTCCAACGGACATTCTTATTCGGATTCAAAAGCAAGCTGGTGGTGAAAAGGCCCAGCAAGCTGCAATCGATAAAGTTAAACGAAAACTTAGTCCAATTACCAAATACCGACGCACTGAATTTGTGGGACCAAAAGTGAGTGAAGAATTGTTCCGGGATGGTGTATTAGCGGTCATATTAGCCATAATTGGTATTCTTCTTTATATTTGGTTTCGATTTGAATGGCAGTTTGGGATAGGGGCAATTTTAGCTCTTTGCCACGATGTAATAACGACAATTGGTATATTTGCACTCATGGGAATAGAGTTTAATTTATCGACAGTTGCGGCAATACTCACTATTGCGGGTTATTCCATCAACGATACCGTAGTTGTATTTGATCGGGTGCGGGAGAATTTGAGAAAGTACAAATCCCTTCCACTACTAGAATTACTGAATAATTCAGTTAACGAGACGTTATCTCGTACTGTCATGACTTCTGCCACGACATTATTGGCATTATTGTCGTTATATATTCTGGGAGGCGAGGTAATCCGTGGGTTCAGTTTTGCAATGATATGGGGTGTGCTTGTCGGTACTTATTCATCAATATGCTTGGCAGTACCGTTATTGATGTATCTTAATATTGATAGGGGAACTTCAAGAAATAGCCAAAATACGGTTACCATTAAAGAGGGCTCGTCTTAAGTTGACATAAAACGGGACAAGGAGAGGATAAGGTTATTTCGCTTAATATTACTCCAGATATCCCCGCCGGTCGTCAAATTATCCAAAGCTATGGCAATAATCGTTTTAAGATAAGCGATAAAATCTATGATGGCGCTATACTGGTTTTTCAGAACGAGACCTTAAGTTGGCCAATCAAGGATATTGATTCTATAAGTGCTGACTCTTTTGCCTCGGTAATTCGAGCTGACTCAGCCATAGAGTTACTATTAGTTGGTTGTGGGAGAAATACTGTGTTTATTCAGGAAAATTTGCGGGCCGAATTAAAACGTTCCGATATCGTTGTCGAGATGATGGATACAGGAGCAGCATGCAGAACGTTCAATGTGTTGACCTCCGAGGACAGACGAGTAGCGGCTGCTCTTGTTCCAGTGGAGTAAGTTTTCTGATGTTAAACTTCCCCTATCTGGACCAAACAAATAATTCTGCAGATGAATTGTTAGAAGCTGGAAATTATGCTTATGCGTTTCATAAGGCTTCAGAATCTCAGGGTAAGGCTTGTGCAAAGATTATGTGCGGTGCAATTAACTCCGGGTTATCCGAATTAGCGGAATGTAAAAATTTGGCCAAATCTTCTCGATTGATTCAGGCATATGGATACTGGTGCATACAAGAGACGACCCGAGCCCTTGAAGTTCTACATGCAGTTGCGGGAGAGACGGCTGAGAAATTAAAAAAATTCATCAAACATGGGGCGGAGGTTCTAATTTATTCTCCCATAAGTATCGCTAATATTGAAAATTTTGAAAATATTAAATTGTCACATACATTGGTCGGGCCAGAAAATTTAAACAACAAGATTGTTGAATTAAATCATAGTAGAGATTTAGTTATTAGCCTTGGGGTCCACGGTGTTGGACTACCCAACAATATTTTTGATCTGGAGTGTCCAGTCGCCTTTTGGGTTGGTGACCATGATTTTTTCTATGCGACCCGCTATTCTGACCTTTCCCGCGCAACAATCTTGATTACCAATAGTGCAGGAGAACATTGCGAATTAATCAAGCATTATACTGCTCGAGTTGCGTCATTTCCGGGACACGAATTTTATGTTAGGAGCTCTGAGTTTCCTGAATTTTCTGCAAATAAAAACTATGATATCGGCTATACTGGCAGAGCTTTCGTACCTTATATGAGGGATAAAGCTCAATTTTTGTATCGCTTCGTTATGCTTGATGATTCACAGTTAAACATAAGAATATATGATGGTTATTTGCCAGAAGATAATTTTGTCGCAATGATGCGTGACAGTCGGTTCGTGCCTATTTTTTGGCGTTACCCGGGAGGAATTCAGACCCGAGCAATTGATGCAATGAGACAGGGGGCTCTTGTTTTTTCTCCTGAAAATCTTACCACTGGTGGTTTGCTTGGGGGAGAACAAGCAGGGTTTATGAGTGTTTGCTCCAAGCCTCTTGAAAGAACGGTTTTAGATTCCTTGAGGAAATATAAAATAAATATGAATTTCAATCCTGATAAAGACACCTTTCGTGAAATTTTTTGGCCCAAGCCGTTTAGGGAACAAAGGTTTATCAAATTCTGTCTCTTTCAATCTGCCATGGCCAATTTGCCTAATCAGCGGCCGGCTAAGAATTTGCCAATACCAGCGGAATTAAGGGGTTATCCGGTCAATAAAGCTGTACGATTATACACGTCAGTTGCTAAGCAAAATTTGGCTGCTGCGAATAAGACCGTAGCCCATTACAATTTTGCCGCAAGTGCAGCATTTTTTGCCGCCACCGTCGGCGAAGGGAATGACAGGTTAGGTAGTTTTGCTGTAGAAATTTTCCGTACCGGCCAACAAAAATTCCCAAAAAATATGGTTTTAAAGTTCAATGCGGCAAGAGTTTTGTGGACATTTGGAGCAAAACGAGAAGCTTTGAATTTATTTGGCGAACTATCTCGTTCAAATGAAACACTCCAATTTAATCCTAAAGATTCTGTATTAAGCCATCGAATGCAACATCTTGCCGAGATGTTTTCATATGGAGATTTTTTTAAAGCAGTCTTAGATGAACCGAGGCGAGCACGTCTAATGATCCAAAGTTGTGCTCTGACTTATCTCGGACTTTACGCTTTTGAGAATGAACAGTTGGATGCTGCGAGTGATTTTCTTAAGAAGGCAATCATGCTGTCTGAAATAAATGTCGCGGCCTACAAATTATTAACAAAAGTACTGTCCCATTTAAAAGCAGAGGCACAGGAAATTCTTGCCGTATTTTACAAGGCAATTGAGTTGTACCCTCCAAATCTTTGTGATCTTTTGTCTTTTGGTGTTACGGCTGAATTAACGGTCAAAAATAAAGAGGGCGCTTCCTCCCTAGCCAATAACTACGTTTTATATTATATGCGTGTCCGAACCCCATCGGGCAATTTTTTACCGTTTGACGAAAGGTCACTTCAGTCGTTGGATGAAAATCAATATCTGTTAGAAGATTGGGTTGCCGCAGAATATGAAAAAATTAAGAAAAGATTGGTATAATTAGACGATGGAGATGACGGTAGTAATAACGACAGTGAATCGTGCTGAAAGTTTAGCCCGTTCTCTTCAAGCGTTATCACTGCAGGATTTACCTAAGAATCTATTTGAAGTGATTATAGCAGATAACGGTTCCACGGATCACACTAGCAAAATTTGTGATAAGTATGCCGCCAAGTTTCAAAACTTTACCTATCTTCTCGATGCGCGTCCGGGTCAATTAGTGGGGTGGCATAGAGCCCTCGGAATTTCACAGGGAGAAGTGTGCTGCTTTATTGACGATGATGTGTGTCCCGATAGCGGTTGGCTTTCTGGAGTTTTGGATGCTTATAGAGATCAAAATGTGGGTTTGGCAACAGGGCCAATCCGGTTGTGTTATGAAGAGCCCCCGCCTGATTGGGTGGATTACATGAAAATTGGGGAGCCCGGCGCACAAACTTTGCCAGCTTTTGGTCTATTGGATTGTGGTAAAACGATAAAACAAATTCCCGGAAATTTTGTGTGGGGTACTAATTTTACAATACGCAAAACGTGTTTGGATGAGATTGGCGGCTTTCATCCCTGTGCTATGCCTGCTCACTTGTTGAAATTTCATGGTGATGGAGAGGTCTATGTTGGTCGCTCTATAGTGGATCTGGGAAAAAAAGTAATTTACCATCCTGAAATTTCGGTCGTACACCACATTTCTAAGAATAAACTAACTTTAAACTCCATTAGATCTAAATTTATTACATCGGGTTACGTAAGATCGTTCGCTCTGCTCCGCAAATCGGGGCAGCCATACATTTTACCTAGCGAAGCTCAATTTCATGAGATGGCATTGCACTACTTTCCAAATCCTGCCCGGACTCCAAAGGAATTTGTTCAAATAGTTCAAGATGGCTTAACCCAAGGAATATCGCAGCATCTTCAACATTTTATTAGTGATAAAAATTTTCGTTTATGGGTACTCCATGAAAATTATCTAGATCTTGGTAAGGTTTATACTCATCCTGAATTAATTGCAGAAGTTAATCCAACAAATGTGACGGATTGGCGATCAGGTCAATAAGTTATGCGAATAATTAAAAATAGAACTGGCAATAATCTTCGCCGACCTTTTCGTATACTTTCAATCTTGCGTGGTCGGTGGGATTCCCAGAGGGCCCCTGCGCTTCAGGCATTAGCCGATTTAGGCCACGAAGTTATATATGTTGATCGTTTGTTGAGTTTGGATGATTACCGTAGGCTTGTTCGGAAAATAAAATTTGATGTAGCCGTATTGTGGGGCTCGTCACTGGAAAATCTACTTCGATCCTTTCCCATGCCGTTCTTTCTTGAAGAAGAAAGAATTCCGTATGTTAGTATGTGGACCGACAATACCGTAAAACATCAGTTTGTTTTGAGAGAACTTAATACCCCCCTTCATAGGGCAATGTTCGTTGCTGATACGCGAGTAATTGAACAGTTAAAGGAACTTGGATGGGTTAATGTTTTTTATTTACCTCCTTGGCACATTGATAACGATATTTTTAAACCTGTCTCACCGATATCAGACTTTAGTTGTGACATCAGTTTTGCAGCGACATTAAATTCGTATCAGGCCGAACGTTTAAAGTGGCGCAAAGGCTGGAATAGAAAGATGAAATTCGCAGCTGATTTTATAGTCGGAAGATGCCGCGAAACCAATGATTACGTTGATGTTTTTGACTGGATCGGTGACCAATGGGATCCGAGTTCCGTTGAGTTTGGCAAACTTTCTCATGCGTTATATTTTGAGCAAAAAGCATTGGCTCGTGAACAAATTATCCATGCGATTGGGGGCCGGGAAATTCACATTGTCGGCATTGGTACTGCTAAGACTGATCGAAGTAATGTAATCATACACGAGGGGCGAGAATGGCATGATCTATCGCCATTATTCTGTTCATCTGTTATTAATCTTAATTTAACGCCTTGGCCTCGATCTTGTCATCACCGGGTGTTTCAAATTGCGGCCAGCGGAGCATTTGTCTTGACGGACTGGCGTGAGGATGCCGTTGATTTGTTTGAACCTGATGAAGAGGTCGTCTATTTTAAATCGCTAGAAGAGTTACCGGATTTGATTGACCGATATCTGAATTCTCCGAAGGATAGAGCTAGAATAGCTTCTGCAGGTCGTCGACGCTTCTTGAATGAACATACGTCGGTACATAGAATGCAAGAATTAAGTGAGAAATTATACGAACTATTATGAGTTTAAAGAATGAAAGCAGCTGTGTTAACCACACCCAACAATGTTTCAATAACGAAAATATCGAAACCAATTTGCAAGGAGGGCCAGGTTCTGGTGCGAATAAGCCACGTGGGCATTTGTGGTACTGACACCAAAATTTTTGATGGGGGTATTCCCTCTAATTTGCCTGTTATCATGGGGCACGAGGCCGTCGGTCGAATAATAGAAGGAAAGGCAGACGACGGCAGTGGACCTGGTGATCATGTAATAGTCGATCCGGTTCTTCACTGTGATGATTGTTTTTTCTGCAATAATAATGAAACTCACTTATGCGAGAATGGTGCATTACTGGGACGTGATATCGATGGTGTTTTTGCTGAATATGTTCTGGTACCAGCTAATAATATTTTTTCTCTCGGAAAAAATATTAATTTGAATGTAGCCCCATTGATACAAGTTATGACGACGGTTCTCCATGCTCAAAATCGAGCAAAAATTCAACCCGGTGAAGTTGTAGTTGTATTAGGTCTGGGTGTTACAGGATTACTCCAAATTCAAGTCGCAAAATCTTTTGGTGCTAGGACAGTCATAGGTGTATCTCGCAATGCGCATAAACGTGCCCTAGCTGAGATCATGGGTGCTGATGCGGCGATTGAACATGGTGAGGCTGCTAAATCGCTAGTGAGAACGCTAACCGATGGCAGAGGAGCAGATGTAGTAGTTGAGGCTGTTGGATATATTTCTGTATTGGCTGAAGCCATAGATATTGCGCGGGTTGGTGGACGAATAATACCTTTTGGCATTTATGCTGAGCAAAGTGGAGAGCTTCCTTTCTATGAATTTTATTTTAAAGAACTTGCCATCATCAATGCTCGGGCAGCATTACCAACAGATTTCCCTCTAAGCATTAAATTGGTTGAAGAGGGAAAGGTTAACCTTGGGCCTTTCATTACCCACACTTTCCCCCTGATAAAATTGTCTGAAGCAATTAAGCTTTTGATGGAGCCAAGTAACGAGCGTTTAAAGGTTATCTTGGAAATATAGATTAATTGGGGTCATTAACTAAGAGAGCCGCTCGGCCTATAACCTCACCATTTTCAACCATCTCATGTACCCACTCGGCTTCTTCGAGTGGGCGGATCTCAGTAACAATGGGCCATATTTCTCCTCGCGCCATTAAATTATAGGTCTCCAATATTTCGAGTGGTGTGACATAACGACTACCGAGTATTTCAATTTCGTTGGCAAGTAAATGCTTCGCATCAATATTAAATTTTTCCCCGGCACCACCCAGGGTAACCATACGGCCACGTTTCCCAAGTACCGTTGCTGCCATTTCAAGAGTTGTTTTTGCGGATATATAGTCGACAATGACATCTACTCCCTCGCCGTTTGTTAAATCCATTAAAGCCTCAACCACATTCGCTTCGGAAGCATCAATAAATTCATCTGCACCAGCATCTCTGATACTATCAGATTTATAATTCTTGGTATCGATACCCACAACTCTTGCTTTGGCCCACTTTGCCAACATAATCTGATGGATACCAAGTCCTCCTCCCGCTCCAAATACGGCGACCGTTTCCCCGGGTTTTATTTGAGCGCGACGCAATACCTTATAAGGAGTAGCTAATGCATCCATTGCGACCCCAATGTGCGCTGGGTGATTCTTCCAATCGAGATGTTCTGGCAGTTTGATAAACCAGCGTGAAGGTAACTTGATGAATTCTGCATAGCCACCATCACATTCTCTCCCTACATAGCCACCAAGGTTTTGGCAAAGCGGCTCAAGATTTGAGAGGCAATATTTACAAGTGCCGCAGTTCATATAGAAATAAGTTGTTACGATATCGCCTATTTGAAGAGAGGTAACGCCTGAGCCAATCTCAGTAATTTCAGCACAAATCTCATGACCGATGATTCGGGGAAAAACTGCAGGTGTTCTGCCAGCTTTAAAATGCTGAATAGTGAGGCCTGAGCCACAGGCATATACTTTTGCAACCGCTTCCCCAGGTCCAGCTATCGGATCAGGAATTTCTTTTAATTGAAAAGGTGTGTTTGGCGCTTCAAGTACCAATGCTTTCATAACTTAATCCTCAAACATAAAATTAGCGGCCTTCAGAAACAGAGTTCTGTTAACTCCATCTGAATGTAGGAAACAAGCCGCGTCTCTAATCAACTTTTCAACACCAAATTCTTTCATGTAACCGTGTCCACCGTGGATTTCTAAGCACCAAGTCGCAATTTTCCAAGCGGCTTGTGAGGCCATCGCTTTTGGCAAAGCTCCCAGTGTTTTATCCCACCCTTCATCCTGGTTGTCCGCGAGATAGCATGCCCGATGAATATATGAGCGAGAGGCATCGATTAACATGCGCATTTCGGCAAGTTGGGCTCGAATACCATCATGTTCGATAATTGGCTTGCCGCCTTGAATGCGAATTTTTGCCCACTCAACAGCTTTTTCATAACATGCTTCGGCGACACCTAATACACTTGCGCCTGCGTAGGCATTACTTTGTGGAAAAAAGTTAGCCAATACTTTAAAGCCTTTGCCGACTTCGCCTACTACATTCTCATCGGGTATAAAACAGTCTTGGAAAACCAATTCAGCATTATTTGCCAATCTTTCACCCATCTTGTCGTGGATGCGACCAATTGTGAATCCATCCCGATCTTTTTCTAACACAAAACAAGTGCTACCTTCCGCTAGCCCAATTTTTTTTTCAGTTTGAACAAATAGCAAATAAAAACTTGCTCTGTTACCGTTAGAAATAAAGTGTTTCATCCCGTTAACGATCCAACCGCCATCCGTCTTCTCTGCTGAAGTCTGAAAGGGGGTTGGGTGGGGTAGAAAATAATTTGATGCATTGTCTGGTTCGGTGATACCAATAGCCAGCATACCGCGAGGATCTCCCGCAAAGATTGGTAGAACCCTATCACGTTGTTCATTGTCTAAGGCCGATTGCATTATCTGCGCTATTTTTAGTGTTTGAGCGAAAATTACAGAGACGCCTAGGTCACCTTTGCCAAGTTCCTCAATGACCATCGAAGTGGTGAGCGAATCGGTCCCAAGACCTCCAAATTCCTCACTAAGCGTCATTTGGCGAATGCCTACGTCATGCGCCTTTTCTACAATTTCCCAGGAAAAGCTATCGGCTGGATTAGAGTGAGAATCGAGTTCGGCGGCTCGCGGCGTTACTTCGTCACGAACAAATCGTTTTACAGTTTCTAATATTGCGCGTTGATCGTCAGATTGAATAAAAATTTCTCGCATTTGAATCTCCCGTAATTAAACAGATGATCAATAATTTAAACTGTAAATGCAAGAGAACTCACCTATTTATTTTTTCTTAATTTAAATCGATTTAGAAGTCTTTTCTGAATTACTAGAAAGTAAGTAAGCTCCCCAAATACAGCAGCGACGATTATCAGAGACAATTGGTATGCGATTGTAATGACTATAAGTCTGGCGACCCAATATAGTGGGATGAAAGTAATAAGCGCATCAAGCTGTAATAAATCAAGAATTGGGCCTGAAACATATACTGAAAAGCTTCCAGTTATGCTAAAAACTATAAATATTCTTACTAAATGCCAGGCTGATTTAGCGCGAAAAATTTTAACAAGCTTTTCTAGCATGCTTCCATTACCTCCGGCTTGTCATTTCTTTTGACAAAATTACAACAAGTCGGATTCAACCGATTGAGTATTAGTGTTTCGATCAGAGACAAGGAAAACAATGTAATCTGGAAGCAGTAATAATAAAATCTTTAAATTGTCAGGATTTGGTAAATTAGGGTCACCAAGGTGACCCTAATTTTGTTATAAGAAAAGTACAAATATACCATACTACATGTTTTGAGCAGAAACCATCGCATATAACATTGGTATTGATAGCATTGTATTTGTTCGTGACGCTAATGCAGCAGCACGCGCGCATTTTGGTTTTTCTTCATCAGAACATTCAACAAGCCCTATTACTTTTTGCTGATTTGGCCAAATGATAAACCAGACGTTGAATGCCATGATAATACCCATCCACATACCGAAGCCAATAGATGCATCGCGAGCGACTCCACTTGTTAAACCTATTGCCAGAGCATCGCTAAAATAACCCTGCATCCAGGCCAGTAGTAATCCGAATATCAAAGTTCCAAGTGCCGCCCAGCGAAAGTAGAACAGCGCGACGGGCATAATATGTTTTGGTATTGTGGGTTTTAGTTCATCCGGAATTGTTGGCACGGTTGGTGTTTGTACAAAATTAAAGTACCAAAGCAAACCGATCCACATAACGCCACAAAGGACGTGCAACCAACGGACGAAAAAAGTCCAATATTCCATTCCAAGTTCCATAATAAAGGGTCCTTCCCGCTAGCTTAGGCTGCTATAGCGTTCGTTAGAACGACCATAACGATGGTTAAAATAAGACCACAGATCACTGTGCCGGTTAATGAATCAAGCGGATTTTTCATAACTTCTATCTATCTCCTTCGATTATTGTAGTACAGTACCACGCTTTTCGTATTGCATAGGGAAATGGATCCCCGTGGACTTTTATACCGTCCAATTATTTCTAGTATTAAAATGCTACGCTTTCTGCGTATCTCCGAGTAAGCTAATATTACAGTATCACAATATAACAAAAACTCGAAAGTTAAATTAACATTGTAACATAATAATTTTATAAATTATTAATGCGTCTTTGAGGCATTATTTACTAAGCATTTTTGCAGCTTTTTGACCAGAAATAACGGCGCTCTCAATTGTTGCCGGTAATCCTGTATTGGTCCAGTCGCCAGCAAGGAATAGGTTCTTCCACACTGTATGCGCATCAGGTCTTCTCTTATTTTCCTCGGGCGTTTGAGCAAATGTCGCTCTCATTTCACGAATGACGCGGGATATGGGTTGATTTCTTTTGTCTACCTCCAGAATTTGGGAAATGTCTTGCCAAACAATTCCCGCGATTTCTTGATTGGATTTTTTTGCTAAGATACCAGCATCGCTGATTGTTACTGAATAAATATCGTCCTGTTTGAAAAGCCATTGTGCAGTCCCGCCAACAATTCCAATGAACGGCGCGTTATTTGGCAGCCGGGGCTTATCATCGAGCCTATAGTGTACATTTAGAATGGCATTTGTTTTGGTCGGTACGGTAATATTTGGCAGCAGAGCTGATATTTCGTTTGGCGGCAGGGCTAGAATTATAGCGTCTTCATTATTCAGAGTTATATTGTGATTATTGAACTGAATAGCACTAATTTTTGAACCATTTATTTTCAACGACCGTAATCTCATACCATATTCGGGAATGGAGCCATTTGCCTTTAAGTAAGTTATTGCAGGCTCAATCAATGCGGATGATAGATGAGTTTTTGTTAGTAAGGGAAGGCTACTATTGGATCCTTTTAGTAGGGTATTGGAAAGCATTTTCCAGATTAATGCAGCAGACCCCTCGTGCGCATTTGTATTTAAAACTGCTTGGCTGAGGGGCTGCCATAACCGGTCAAAAATAGGGCGAGAAGGATCGACTAGATCTGCTAAGGCTTCATGCCTGGCGAATATTAATTTTAATAAAGAAAAATAGTCCCGGAGCCGGGTGTTGGGTATTCGCTTATTGGGTTGTATCATCCACCATGGTATGGCACCTGAACTAGGCTGTAATGACCACCTTTCATTAGTTTTTATGTCTAGAAACTCGAAGGAAGCTACTTGCGAAGTAGTAAAGTTATCTAGTGCATTGATATCCGTAAGATACTTTTTAACACCGATATTACCGTTGAGTATTAGGTGATTGCCATTGTTAATGGTTCGGTTAAGCACTGTGTCTTTAAAAGATCTGCATCGACCACCAGCGTGATTCGTCGCTTCGAAAACTCGAACTTCATGGCCGTTTTGTATGCAGTTAACGGCAGTAGATAGGCCCGCTAGGCCGGCACCGACTACGAAAACTTTACTATTATTATTTGAATTGCTTTGCAAAACTGTTTATTGCGCCCTTGGTGCCAGTTGAGGAATACTATATGTTATAAACCTATAATTGATCCACTTCATATATTTGAGACGGATTAGATCGACTTGGCTCTAGCCCATCCTCGCTTGAAATTGAAACTCGATCTGTTTGCCAACCGTTAAGCATATCTTTTATTGCAGAACGCGGATTGTTCTAGCTAGAGTTGGTGAAGCACTATCCAGATGGTCGGACCGAGCGACCCAATCAATAGACATAATATCATGCGCCGTAATGATGGGAAAGACCGGTGGTCCTCCGGCAGTGTATAGGCGGATGGCGCCGTGCTCTGTATCCGGGAAAACCGTTCTTGTATCATCAAATTTACGCACTTCTAATATTGTTACCTTGTTTAATTTAGGGTCATGGCTGCGCCAAACGAAGGTGGGATTAGCCCTGCGGGGCTTGCCAAAAGGCGCTATTATCCGCTTCCAGACATCGGTGGGATTTCCATAGCGTTTTTTAAAGAACTCTATAATTTTTGCATGGTTTTTTGATCTATAAAGGGCATGAAAGTGGCTAGCTTTATCTCCGTCATAACGGGCAATTGCGCGTGTCCCTTGATAAAGAGACGTATTTACAGCAAAAATGCTTTCGAACGTATGTGGCCAATCAACAGGGACAATACAGAATGAAATTTTTCCCCGCCGTTTCCGTATACAGGGATCGGGTTCCGCGATACCTCGAGGTAATTTGGCTTGGCCTGTTGTAATTGTATTTCCTAGGGCTAGTAGTTTGTTTTTCAATGGTTGCCGAAGTCGGGTAAGGGGTATTGTTAGAGCTTTTTTTTGAGGAAGAAAATTGTTTGCATCGAGCTTAGGCATGTTACTTCTTTCCTTTTTTATATTTTGGTAATCGGATTTATTTTGTTGAGGATGCCTAAGTGACGAATCTCGAATTTTCGTCATCTGCCTATTAAATTGCTTAATATCAGGTTCAGTATTTTTTTTGGTAGTAATACTAGGGCGATCTTTAGCAATGATTGTTGACGGATTGGTTGAGATCTGTCTGTGGTATTTTTTGTATTTTTGCTCAATTCGTGGTAGCTGTGTGTTTTTAGTTTTAGTTACAATTTCTACTTTAGATTCTGCTATTTCATTTTCCTTTTTTTTTGTTTTTGTCATTTTTGTAATACCAAATAAACTTGTAATTCGGCCCATCATCTTACTGAAGGTGCTTTTTTCTTTAACTTTATTTAGTTCTGGCTTTGTCTGATTGACTATTCTAGGAACTACTTTAATGAATTTACTTTGATCAATTGTCAGGCCAGTCGATGCTGTCGACTGGCGTTTTCGTAACAACGTAGGCGCTGAAAGGTCGGAATTTTTCAAATTAATCATTTTATCTTTCTCACGCATTTTTTTGTTAATTTGTTTCTGGTTTTTTGATTTCTCGAGGCTTTCGCGCAATTTTTTTAAAAGCTGAGGGGAAATTCGCCGGGTTGGCCGAGCAAAGTCATTTTGGGGAGCATTTATCACCTTTTTTTGTAAACTGGGTTTATTTTCTGTATTGGGTGATTTGGTTTCAAATTTCTCTAATTTTGGGGCGTCTGAAGTTGGGGGGGTTGATTCACTAGCTTGTTTGCCCTTTGAGTGAGGGGTGGTGAGTTGGATTTCATTTGTTGCGGATAAACGTAAACTTGGCTTATTTCGTGGTTTTGGGATAAAGAACGGTTTGCGGGGTTCAATATCTGACAACGATCGACTGGCATGCAGATTAGCAGTTTTTTTAATACGTTCTATATCTTCGGCTGAGGCGGGAGAAAATTTGCCGTCCCGCCCAATTATGAAGATTGGCTGTGGTGGGATTACTGCCCCCTTGGCTTTTTCAACAAATGTTTCCTTGGTAATCGAAAAGTTGTTTTGAGCTTTATTTGTTTGCTTTAAAGTTGTTTGTTGCGGTGCTTCGAATTCTTTTCGTATGGTTTTAGCAGGCAGTGTTTGAATATTTTTTTGCTTTACCCGGGCTAATTTTTTGGAATGAGAAAAATTTACGGTTGGTGCAGCTTCGGCGGAATCCTGTCGTATAGAGCTGATGGGAAGAATTAGTTTGAGCGTTGATTTTTGTTCAACACGACGCGCGAAGACTAGATATTCAGCTATCTCGAAATAATTGTACTGGATAGCAACATCGATAGCGGTGTGACCATCTAAATTAATTCTTGAAAGATCAGCTCCCGCTTCAATGGCTGTACGCACTCCATTTATGTCATTGGATTTGATCGCTCTAAATAACAAATGAGTTAGTGAACTGCGGACGTTAATTTCTTGAGCTGATAGTAAACGTGTGGACCAGATGTTTGATTCAAAATAGGTTAGGCAAGTAATCAGGGCGATAAATGAAACATACTGTAGCCTTAGCAGAGTAATTGGGTTGAGCAATTTACAAATGCCTAATGCTAAATTAAATTTAAACAGAAACACAAACTCACTCCTGCCAAGAAATTACTTGATTTGAGCCTGCCAGTTTGTTGAGTTAACTCTATAACCGATATATTGCCGTCATTCTGCGCAAGTGTCTATTTTTGTTGGAACAAAACCCTCAAAAAATTGCAATACGATTAAGGATAAACCTTTATCGGTTCATAGCTGAGAGCCATGTTGCCATTTGTTTTCTACTTCGCTGCGAGAGTGCATATTTACGTTCTTTTCCCTTTAATCTATTGATTTGTTTTCCTTTTTTGTTAATTTTGGATTCTTCTATATTTGGAAACAATCCGTAGTTTATATTCATCGGTTGGTATGTTGAAGCGTTGTCTCCTTCGGTCACATGTCTTAGTAAAGATCCGATGGCTGTCTCCGCTGGTGGGAACGATATGTCCCGCCCAAAGCATTTAAAAGCTGCGAATCGCCCGGCGAGTAATCCCATGCTTGCACTTTCGACGTAACCTTCGCATCCTGTGATTTGTCCGGCGAAACGCAACATTGGCCTAGATTTTAGCGCGAGGGTTTTGTCCAGCAGTTTTGGTCCGTTGATGAAAGTGTTACGGTGCAGTCCCCCAAACCTCGCAAATTCTGCATTTTGTAACCCAGGAATTTTTCTGAATACTCGCTTTTGCTCGCCATGAGTTAGTTTCGTTTGAAAACCAACCATATTGTAAATCGAGCCAATTTTATTATCTTGGCGCAATTGAACAACTGCTGCTGGTTTATCGGGGGGATTATGGGGGTTGGTTAAGCCAACGGGTTTTAACGGACCAAATGCCAGGGTTTTCTGACCTCTTTCGGCCATGACTTCTATTGGAAGACAACCTTCGAAATAAGGGGTATTTTTTTCCCATTCATGGAAATCTCTTTTGTCGCTCTTGATCAAATCGCTAACAAATGCTTGGTACTGTTTCTGGCTCATCGGGCAGTTTATGTAATCTGCATTTTGGCCTTTATCGTAACGTGATTGAAACCATGCTTTCTTAAAATCAATACTGTCTTTATATACAATAGGTGCTATGGCATCAAAAAAGGCCAAATTGTTGCTCCCAGTTATATTGATGATTTGTTGACTAAGAGAAGGAGAAGTGAGCGGCCCAGTTGCTATGATCACACTATCATTTTCTTCAAAATCAATCACTATAATCTCCTTACGCACTAAAGTAATGAGAGGCTCAGATTCGATAGCTTGTTGCACTGTTAGACTAAATGCGTTGCGGTCCACTGCAAGAGCCCCTCCTGCAGGTAAGCTATTTTTGTCGGCGCTTTTCATGATTAAGGAATCCAAAAGCCGCATCTCTTCGTGAAGTAATCCAACAGCGTTGTAATTTGCATCGTCAGAACGAAAAGAGTTTGAACAAACTAATTCGGCCAATCCATCTGTTATGTGAGCATTTGTAGTTCGAAATGGACGCATTTCATACAAATTTACTGAGATACCATAGCGCGCGATTTGCCAGGCTGCTTCACAACCAGCAAGTCCTCCGCCTATTACATGGATGGGTCTTTTTGTACTTTGTTCTATTATATCCATTAAGGCGCCCTAAAGGTCAATAAATATGAGTTTCCTAGCTTGTTTTAAGTGGGGGTTTTTGGGTAGGAAAGGTTCATCAACCCCGGGTCTTTTTATTTGGCAAATTTAAATGCGAAACCAGGTAATTGCCTGTATAACTTTTTTTTATCCGGGAGACTGTTTCTGGTGTTCCTGTTGCAACTATTTTTCCACCCTTATCGCCGCCCTCGGGTCCCAAGTCTATCAGCCAATCGGCCGTTTTGATGACTTCAAGATTGTGTTCAATAACGATGATTGTGTTTCCTGTATTTACCAGAGTTTGCAGGACTTCTATAAGCTTTTTAACGTCCTCGAAGTGTAGTCCTGTAGTTGGTTCATCCAAAATATACAAAGTTCTTCCAGTGGCGCGCCGGGACAGTTCTTTGGCCAATTTGACACGCTGTGCCTCTCCGCCCGATAAGGTGGTCGCTTGTTGGCCTATGTGAATGTATCCAAGGCCGACTTGCGACAAAGTCTGCATTTTGTCCCGTATAGGTGGTACAGCTTTGAAAAAGTCCAATCCTTCTTCTACAGTCATATCTAATATATCCGCGATTGATTTTCCTCGAAAACAGATCTCCATAGTTTCTCGGTTATACCGTTTACCTTGGCATACATCACACCGCACGTAGACATCTGGTAAAAAATGCATTTCAATTTTTATTACACCATCACCCTGGCAGGCTTCGCATCTGCCACCTTTGACGTTGAATGAAAATCTTCCGGGCTTGTAACCCCGTGCTTTTGCCTCTGGCAGACCAGCAAACCAATCTCTGATATGTGTAAATGCGCCTGTATAGGTTGCAGGATTTGAACGTGGTGTACGGCCAATTGGAGATTGATTTATGTCTACAACCTTGTCCAAAAACTCGGAGCCAGATAATTCGCGATGTTTGCCGGGATGAACTCTGGTTCCATTTAAACGGCGTGCTAGAGCTTTGTATAAAGTTTCTATTACTAAGGATGATTTGCCACCGCCAGAAACCCCGGTTATACATGTGAATGTGCCCAATGGAAATTCCACAGTGATATTTTGAAGATTATTTTCTTCTGCATCATGAATAGTAACGGATTGGCCATTATGGCCGGTTCGGCGTTTCTTGGGAATCTCAATGTGACGCGTGCCGGCAAGATACTGGCCGGTCAAACTATTTTTTGTTTTCATTACAGAATTTGGTGTGCCCGCGGCGATAACATTACCTCCATGAATTCCAGCGCCAGCGCCAATATCGATTACATAATCGGCTGCCAATATAGATTCTTCGTCATGCTCAACAACGATTACTGTGTTACCAAGATTGCGTAAATGTTTGAGGGTTTTAAGTAGACGATTGTTATCACGTTGATGTAACCCGATCGACGGTTCATCTAACACATACAGTACACCGGTTAGACCTGACCCAATTTGTGAGGCTAGTCGAATACGTTGACTTTCTCCACCGGACAATGTTCGAGATGATCGGGCAAGCGTTAAATATTCAAGCCCTACATTGTTCAAAAACCCCAAACGTTCATTAATTTCACGCAGAATACGGCGCGCAATCTCGTTTTGTTTTTTTGTTAGTGCTTTTTGTAGTCTTGAAAACCAAATTTCAGCTTCATGAATCGAGAGACGCGTAATTTCACTTATATGTTTACCATTTACTTTAACTGCAAGAGCTTCAGGTTTGAGTCTATAACCCTCACAAATGTTACATGTTGCAGTAGTTTGGAACTTGGCTAAATCGTCGCGAATCCAAGAGGAATCTGTTTCCCGCCACTTTCGTTCCATATTTGGGATAACACCTTCAAATGGTTTCACCAGTTGATAAGTTTGTTTGCCGTCATCATAATTTAGCGGAATTTGTTTCTGGCCTGATCCGTAGAGGATAAAATCTCGTTCTTTTTTCTTAAGCTTTGCCCAAGGTATGTTTAAATCAAAGTTGCAAAATTTCGCTATACTCTCTAGCGTTTGATGGTAATATTGCGAGCTTGAGCCGGCCCAGGGTACTATAGCATTTTCCATTAATGATAAGCGATCATCAGGGATAATTAATTCGGGATCAAAATACATCTGTGTACCTAAGCCATCGCACGTTGGACAAGCTCCATAGGGATTATTAAATGAAAATAGCCTTGGTTCTATTTCATCAATAGTAAAACCAGATACGGGACACGCGAATTTAGCAGAAAATGTTACACGGTCTCCATTTTCTGCATCTTCGGTCAATGCTATGCCGTCGGCGAGTTCTAATGCTGCTTCAAAACTGTCCGCGAGGCGTTGGTAAATGCCGTCACGCACAACTAATCGATCCACGACGACCTCAATATTATGTTTAAAATTTTTCTTTAGCGCGGGAACATTTTCGATCTCGTAATGGTTGCCATCAATTTTAACTCGCTGAAAGCCTTTGCTAGAAAGATCTTTTAATTCTTTCCGATATTCGCCTTTTCGACCGCGTACAATTGGAGCGAGCAAGAATATTTTTGTTCCTTCCTTTAGTTCCATAACACGGTCAACCATTTGTGAAATGGTTTGGGCTTCAATGGGCAAACCTGTAGCCGGTGAGAAAGGAACACCAATGCGTGAGTACATTAAGCGCATGTAGTCATATATCTCGGTAACTGTGCCAACAGTGGAGCGGGGATTGCGACTGGTGGTTTTCTGTTCTATGGAAATCGCGGGTGAAAGGCCCTCTATAGAATCTACATCCGGTTTCTGCATCAATTCTAAAAATTGCCGCGCATAAGCGGAAAGGCTTTCCACATACCGTCTTTGCCCTTCGGCGTATATAGTATCAAAGGCTAATGACGATTTTCCTGAACCAGACAGGCCAGTAATGACTGTCAGTGATTTTCTTGGTATTTTAACGTCGATATTCTTTAGATTGTGTTCGCGGGCACCGCGAATAATTATATCTGGCATAATTTCTTTTATGGACTGTCAAATCATAAAAAGCGAGCATCGATTTTCAGTCTATTCCATTATAGATCCATGTTTTGTTTTCAGGCTTATTTAATCATTTGTGCGTAACGAAACTGTGGTTAGCGCATAGCATGCCATAAGGAAGGCTAATATAGCAGCTGTTAGATACAATTCGTTATAGGAGCTGAAAACCAATAGTAATCCAGCAAATACAGGAGAGATCGTTTGTGATACGCGTAAGCCAAAATTTATAGCCGATGCGAATGTTGAACGCAGATCTTCCGGTGCATAATCGACCATTAAATATTGGGTTAATGGTCTTAAAATACCAAAAGATATGCCGTAAAAGGTTGCACTGACTATGATCATCCACTGGTTCTCGACGAATGGGATAATCAATAGGGCTAAGGTTAAGGCTAAAAATGATAAAAAAATTAGCGTTCGGTATGAAAGGTAACTTGACAGACGGGTTAGTTGAGAGGCCATTACCGTTCCCATTATAGCCCGCGACCCAATTATGATGCCAATTGTCAAGGCTGGAGAATTGAAGGTGTCGCTGAGAAACAAGGGCAAATATGTGATAAATGCGCCAAAACCAATAAAAATAAACCCTCCAGTAATAAAAACGAGTTCAATTACAACCCTGTCATTTAATTTTGCCCACGCGTTGACGACAAACATTCGAGTATTAGAATTTGCCTCACTCTGCTTCGGCTGGAATTCATCCATTTTGAAGATCATAAAAATTCCGAGCGGGATTGCTAGTAAAGCTGTTGCAAAAGGATAAAACCACATGATCGCCGCTAATGAGCCGCCGATTACTGGCAATAGACCGGCTCCAATATTTTGCATAGCTCCGATAGATCCCATTATTTTTTTGCGTTTTTGGGCCCTAAAACAATCAGCCGCCATGGAAACATTAAGTGTTCCAAGTGCAGATGCCCCTATACCTTGGAGAAAGCGCAGAAAGAACAATGTCGCCTCGTTATCGGCAAACATGCAAGCGCCACCACTTAGGGCAAATAAGAATAATGAAGGAAATAATACTTTCTTCTTTCCAAACCTATCGGCAATCAGACCTGCAAGTGGGATGAATATGATGCCTGGAGCTGAATAAGCAGCCATAATCCAACCAATATTTTCAGTTGATATATTTAAAGCATCTCGGACCGCTGGCAGAGCAGGGGTAATAACCGGAAACCCTAACAAAGATGTAAATGTTAGGGCGATAACCATGAAACTATTTTTATCAAAATGAAAATTATTCATGGTGCAATAGAGAAATCTTGCTTTTGAGTAGGAGGCAATTAAAGGTTTTATTAAAAATGAACATCGTTACGTAAAACAATATATCCTGTTAGACAAGGACAACTATTTTCATATATAAACTGTCCGGCAAACAAAAAATGATTTAAAGAGGATTTTGCGATGTCCCAAATAAAGCTCAAAGTAACGGATATCCAGCAGCTTACGGAAAATATCAAAATATTCGAATTACAGGCAGCCGATGGAGGATCTCTTCCCTCTTGGGAGGCTGGATCTCACATTGATTTTGAGATCGGTGAGCATATGCGTCGCTCTTATTCGTTAACAAATAATCCAGGTGATACTGACAAGTATGAAACAGCTATTTTGCGTGAAGCAGAGGGAGAAGGTGGATCGAAATATATGCACGACGAAGTTTCTATTGGTGATGAACTTTTTATTGCGGAAAAACCAATCAACCACTTCCCCTTAGATGAGGGAGCAAATAAGCATCTTCTTATTGGGGGAGGGATTGGCATCACACCTCTTCGATCGATGGGTTATCGCTTAAGAGAATTAGGGGCAGACTTTCATCTGCATTACTGCACTAAATCCAAGGCTGAAACAGCATTTTATGATGAATTATCCGACATTTTTGGCAAAGACGGGGTGACCTTTCACCATGATGGCGGAAATCCGGCTAATGGGATCAAGCTGAATGCTGTTCTTGGAGCTCAAGAGAAGGGTCAACACCTTTATATCTGTGGCCCAGGTGGATTAATAAATGCCGCTCGTGAAGCGGCATCGCATTGGCAAAATGGAACCGTTCACTATGAACTTTTTGCGAGTGTTAAACCAGAAGAAGATACTTCTGATTCTGCAGATGGGAATCAGCCCTTTGAAGTAGAATTAACGAAAAGCGGTATTTTGTTTACCGTTCCAGCTGACAAATCAATTCTTGAGCTTCTATGGGAAAATAACGTTGATGTCATGTATGCCTGTGAAGATGGGTGGTGTGGAAATTGCAAGGTTGGGCTAATATCAGGAAAAGTTGATCATAGAGATGAGTTTCTCGATGAAGACGATCGTAAGAATTTTCTACAGGTTTGTGTATCTCGTGCAATGCCAGGCGAAAAACTCGTTCTTGATATTTAGATTCGGCTATTTCTTAGGTTAATTCGGGATTTTTTTTTCATAGTAAAAAAAATAATCTCCTTTTTAGCACGTAAAGCAAACATTATTTGACCTTTCAGTTTTTTGAACGTGAAATGCTATAGAAAAAAGGCTATGTATAATGTTACTAAAACAACAAATTGTGAGGTGAGCCTCATGGCTGGTAGCATAAATAAAGTTACATTGGTAGGTAATCTCGGTCGGGATCCAGAAATCCGTTTTTCCCAAAGTGGAGATAAAATAGCAAATCTTTCCATAGCAACGTCAGAAATCTGGAACGATAAAGCCTCTGGTGAACGTAAGGAGAAGACAGAATGGCATCGTGTGGTCATTTTTAACAAATTCTTGGCTGATATAGCCGAAAAGTACTTGAAAAAGGGATCAAAAGTATATCTGGAAGGAGCTCTTCAAACACGAAAATGGACCGACAACGCTGGCATAGAAAAGTATACGACAGAAGTTGTGCTAGGGTTTAAAGGTGAGTTGACGATGCTTGACGGCCGTGGTGATGGAGGAGAATTTGCTAGTGCAAATAGTCCTCAATTGCCGGATTCTGATCCGGGGCCTGTTGATCACGTTGCTAGTGTCACGCCTAATGACGAGTTGGACGACGAAATTCCTTTCTAGGTAAATCATGAAACTAGCATATAGAGAGCTAGGTAGTGGTGATCAGGCTATCGTCATTCTACATGGCCTATTTGGTGCTGGTCGGAATTGGATATCAATCGCACGCAGGCTAGCTGTCAGTCATCGCATCTTGTTATTGGACTTACCAAATCACGGGGAATCGCAATGGACGGATCAATTATCTTACGAGTTATTAGCCCAGGAAATTAAGGATTTTTTAAATCAGCAAAAATTAAAAAAAGCTACGCTATTGGGCCACTCTATGGGCGGAAAGATTGCAATGACTGTTGCATTAACCAAACCTGAGTTGATTACACAATTGATTGTCGTTGACATTGCACCAGTCAAATACAACCACAATAATTTGTCTATAATCTCGGCGCTTGAGGCCGTAGACCTTAAATTGGTTAAGAACCGGAACGATGCAGATATTCAGCTGAAGGCGAGTATCCCTGACGAAACAATGCGTGGTTTCTTGTTGCAAAATCTAGTTCGTTTCGATGACGGTTATCGATGGCGGATAAATATTCCAACTCTAAGGGCGGGCATGCCAAATATCGAGGGGTTTCCGGCTTTCCCTGAAAAGACTAGCTGTGAACATCGAGCTCTGTTTATAGCTGGCGCCCAGTCAGATTTTATTGGACAGTGTTATCATAATGAAATTTATCGTCTGTTTCCCAATGCCAGAGTTGTCCTTGTAGACAATGCGGGTCATTGGCTGCATGCAGATAATCCCGAGGGTTTTCTTGATTATGTTGAAAAGTTCTTAGATGCGTAAATCAATCTCCGGTATTTCCTGTTGTAGGTTTTTTGTTTTCCTAATAGAACGCAGCCAGATGGCTGAGACGAGGACAGCGAGTATCATGGGTATCGTTGCCAGATTAACCCACAACCATCCCATAAAGTGGTAAATTACGCCAGCAAACAACGACGACAAGGCTAGTCCTGTAAAGAGAATGAAGTCATTAATCCCTTGAACTTTAGCGCGTTCTGAAGGTGAGTGTACTTCTGTAACTAGAAGTGTTCCACCAGTGAAAGTGAAGTTCCATCCTACACCAACAAAGAATAAGGTAACAAAAAAATGAATGAACGTTTCACCAGATAAAGAAATTAAAACGGAGACTAGCAAAAGGATACTACCAACAACAATAATACGTACGACGCCAAACCGTTTGATAAGGTTACCCGTAAAAAATCCAGGCGCGAACATGCCAACAACATGCCATTGTATTACTCGCGTAATATTTCCATCGGAAAAAGCGTCTGTTCGCATAACGACAGGAGTTGCTGTCATAAGAAGGTTCATTACTGCATATCCAAAAAGCGCAGCGATTAAAGCAATCAAAAACGTATGATTGCGCATTATTTCTGAAAGTGGTCGCCCTGATTCTGAAAATTCCTCTTTAGTTAGTTTTGGTATTTTTACACCTAGGATTATAATTGCAGCTAGTAAACAAAAGAAACCAAGTGCCCAGAACGTTCCTTCAAATGGCAACGCGCCAATTTTATCTTTTGTTAGTAGAACTGTTTCAGGTCCAACTATGGCGCCGACTACGCCCATTGCAATTACGATTGCGACTGATTTTGCTTTGATATTTTCTGGCGCTACATCGGCGGCTGCGAACCTATATTGTTGTGCTGCTCCGCCGTACATCCCAAACAAAAATATCCCAAAGTTAAATAACAGAAAACTATCATATGAGATTGCACTTGCTGCCAACCCACTTCCGAAGGCCCCTACCAACGAGCCGATGAAAAATCCACATTTTCTGCCAACATTTTGCATTAAATAGGCCGATGGCAATGTTCCTGCTGCAGTTCCGACCAACATCATTGTTACGGGGGCGGTCACAAAGGTAAGATTGTCTCCAAGCATTGAAATAGATACTAACGAAGCCGAAATGAAGGCGAGTGTGCGTCCGCTGTTAAATAATGCCTGACAGATGGACAGTATTATTACGTTGTTTAAATTCCGCTTAGATTCTTGCAGAGAAGTTTGATCTCTGTTCATAGTGTCAGGTCTACTTCAATGAACTCGCACTTGCAAGCGTCCGTGGATTTAATCAATTTAGGGGTAGAAAATTCTGATTCGGGGGATTTTTGTGGTCTCTAAAAAACCCAAGGAAAATTTCTCTCCAATAATTTTTTACATCAAATCATAAGCAAAAATATATAAATATATCAATTAGTTATATTAGGTTTTGCCATGATTATATCAGTTAAGTTTTATGGTAGATTTTGTTGTGAGTAACATGGCAATTTGCTATATTATCTACCTATATTGAAAGTAGTAATGTGGCTGAACGTAGGCCACGCAATTCAAGAACTCGAATGGATTATACACTTGAACCCGCCTGATGACCTTCCTCCCGACAATGATCCTAATGATGGCGGAGGTGAGGGTATGAGACCTTCGGATTTTGATATAATTCCGGTAAGTATTGAAGATGAGATGAGGTCTTCTTATCTTGATTATGCGATGAGCGTGATCGTAAGCCGGGCTCTACCTGACGTTCGAGATGGGCTTAAGCCAGTGCATCGGCGAATTATTTATGCGATGAAAGAGGGGGGATATGATTATAATCGGCCTTTTCGTAAATCAGCGCGTATCGTTGGTGATGTTATGGGTAAATATCACCCACATGGTGACACGGCAATTTATGATTCACTAGTACGCATGGCTCAGGATTTTTCGCTTCGCCTTCCGCTCATCCAAGGTCAAGGTAATTTTGGCTCAATGGATGGGGACAGAGCTGCGGCGATGCGGTATACTGAAGCTCGTTTGGCACGGTCGGCTCACTCATTAGTTGAGGATATTGATAAAGACACAGTTGATTTTCAACCAAATTATGATGATAGCGTCCGGGAGCCAAACGTGCTGCCAGCTGAATTTCCAAACTTGTTGGTTAATGGCGCTGGAGGAATTGCCGTTGGTATGGCAACTAATATTCCTCCCCATAATCTAAATGAAGTAATCGATGCATGCTGTGCTATAATCAAAAACCCTGACATCGATATTAGTGAATTAATTGAAGATTATATTCCAGCACCTGATTTCCCGACGGGCGGAATTATTCTAGGTCGGATGGGTTCAACTCAGGCGTTTCACAAAGGACGTGGTTCCATTCGGATTCGCGGGCGAACGCATATTGAGCCCTTTGGAAAAGATAGAGAAGCCATTATTGTTACTGAAATACCCTATCAGGTAAATAAATCTCGCATGATTGAAATCATGGCTGAATGTGTACGGGAAAAAAAGATTGAAGGAATTTCCGATCTCAGAGACGAATCTGATCGCCATGGCGTCCGTGTGGTTATTGAAATTAAGCGTGATGCGATGGCCGAGGTGGTGCTAAATCAGTTATTTAAGTTTACTCCCTTGCAAACGAGTTTTGGTGCAAACATGCTCGCATTAAATGCGGGCAAGCCAGAACAAATGAATCTAAAACAGATTTTGTCAGCATTTATAGATTTTCGAGAAGAAGTAATCACCCGCCGTACCACATTTGAACTTAACAAAGCTCGTGATCGGGCCCATATAATGGCTGGTTTGGCCGTTGCTGTTGAGAATCTTGACCCAGTAATTAAATTGATTCGTGCGGCTAAAGACGCCGCGGAGGCAAAAAATAAGCTGATGGCAAAGGCGTGGGCGGCTGGAGATGTTGAACCATTGATTACACTCATAGATGATATTGAATACCCGGTTATTAAGGGTAAGTACAAATTTTCAGAAGAACAAGCCAAGGCAATCCTTGAAATGCGCCTTCAGCGCTTGACAGGGTTGGAGCGTGACAAAATTGCTAGCGACTTGAAAGAACTTTGCTCAAAGATTGAAGAATTTCTCAAAATACTCGGTTCGAAAGAGCTTTTGTTCAAAATCTTGGTCGAAGAATTGTTAAAAATGAAAGAGTTATTTGGAAGTGAGCGACGTTCCAGTATTGAAGACACAGAATTTGAAGGTGATATTGAAGATTTAATTCAAAGAGAAGACATGGTCGTCACGGTTAGTGACAGCGGCTATATTAAGCGTGTGCCACTATCAACCTATAGGGCTCAAAACCGCGGCGGTAAAGGCCGTTCTGGCATGAGTACGAAGGATGAGGATTTTGTTTCCCAAGTATTTGTTGCTAGTACCCACCAACCTATGCTTTTTTTCTCATCAACCGGCATAGTTTATAAATTGAAGGTTTATAAACTCCCCCAAGGCACTCCGCAGGCACGTGGCAAGGCGCTTATAAATGTTTTGCCGCTTGATGAGGGTGAGACAATTACGACAGTAATGCCACTTCCTGAAGACGAGGAGACTTGGGATGACCTATTTGTTATTTTTGCAACAGCTTCCGGTAGCGTTAGAAGGAATAAACTATCTGATTTCACAAAAGTGAACGCTAATGGAAAGATCGCAATGAAATTAGGAGAAGGGGATCATCTTGTTCGGGTGCGAGTGTTTGAGGAAACCCACAATGTTTTCCTAGCAACTAGAAAGGGCAAATGTATTCGTTTTCCGGTTACCGATGTACGTGTTTTTTCAAGCCGAAATTCCACTGGGGTTCGGGGGATTCGCTTGGTTTCTGGTGACGAAGTAATAGCTATGTCTGGTCTTAATCATATTAAAGTCGAGGTTGCTGCGCGCGATGATTATCTTCGCTCAATTAATGCCGCTCGAAGATTAGTTGGTGGTGACTATACTGATCGCGACGAGGATAAAGCGCGTGATAAGGCCACCGCCGCTCGACTTGAAGAGCCCTTATTTCAGGAAATGCGGAAAGAAGAAGAGTTTATTCTTACAGTTACGATTGATGGTTTCGGCAAGCGGTCTTCTGCTTATGGCTATCGAATATCTAAGCGTGGTGGAAAGGGCATTGATAGTATGGATATCAAGAGAGGTAAGAAACTTACAGAGGTTATTTCAACAATTCCGGTAGTAGATACAGATCAATTAGTTATGGTTTCAGATGGGGGACAACTTATTCGCATGCCTGTTGATGGGATTAGCTTTACCGGTCGTTCATCACGAGGGGTTACTTTATTTAAGGTAGCTGAAAAAGAGCGAGTCGTTTCGGTCACCCGCTTTAGGGATGTGGATGAGAACTTGGAGCAGGAAACGGGGCAGGAAACGGCGCCTTAGCTGACAATGCTAGTCAGTAATTGGTTTGCCTGAGGTCGTTGGAGATTGAAGAAAGGTAATAAACGAGGAAGGTATAAAATGGCACGTATAGGTATTTATCCTGGGACTTTTGACCCTGTTACTAATGGTCATATCGATATTATATCACGCGCTACCCGGGTTGTTGATCAATTGATTATTGGCGTGGCAATCAATGCTGGGAAAGGACCTCTATTTACTCTGGAAGAAAGAGTCGAAATGGTAAATCATGAAATTTCATTGTTGCATGGGGCTTCTGATCACATTCACGTTCAACCATTTGAAGGTTTGTTAACTGACTTGGCAGTATCGTGTAATGCATCGCTAATTGTTCGCGGGTTGAGAGCAGTCTCTGATTTCGAATACGAATTCCAAATGACAGGAATGAATCGAAAACTGAATTCAGAAATTGAAACAGTTTTCTTAACAGCTTCTGAGAAACATCAATTCATTTCGTCGCGTTTGGTCAAAGAGATTGTTAGTATGGGGGGAGATGTGACACATTTTGTTGCCCCTAACGTTCGCAAAAAACTGCTTGGAAAGTTTTCTGAAGAATAGGTGATGCTAATTAAATATAACAGCAATCTAGTGTTGACCAAATGCAGAGGCGTGCTTATGTTGCGCCGACTTGCAAATTGTTTGTATTTGTTGATCTAGTTGTTTGACAAAGATCTTTTAAGGGCACGTAGCTCAGTAGGTAGAGCATCCGCCTTTTAAGCGGACGGTCACAGGTTCGAATCCTGTCGTGCCTACCATTTTCCCCAGAATTCTGAGGTTTTAAGAGGGCTGAAAATGGTTAAAAAAAGAGCTAGGCACTTTTTGTTCTTTTTTGGCCTAATTCCATGACCATTTAATGGATCTAGAGGATGATTTCTTAAATGCAATTACATGACACTGCAGACCGATTTGGTATTTTCTCGATTATCTTTCATTGGCTTAGTGCTTTGTTGGTTGGCACTTTGTTTTTTATGGGTAAAGTGATGATAGAGTTGCCGCGCGGAATCGAGAAAGCTGAATTAAAGGAGCTACATCAATCGCTTGGTATGGTGTTTTTGTTGGTCGTTTTGGTGCGACTTATCTGGCGCATCAGGCAAGGTTTTCCGCAACCGGTAGATCCAGGCGCTTCGTTTTTAAATATAATTTCGCGGGTTTGGCATTGGTCATTGCTTTTAATCATTATTGCCATTCCGGTTTCAGGCTTCATTGCTTCAGATACCGGATTTCGCGATATTTCTTTCTTTGGCCTAATTACATTCCCGGATTTATTGGGATTTGACTATACACTCCACGAACAATTTGAGGGTATACATGAGTTTTTGGCAAACCTAATTATACCTTTGGTTGGCATTCATGTTTTGGCAGCGCTTAAGCATCATTTTTGGGATAAGGACGATACCCTCAATCGTATGATTGGACGGAAATAAAAATTACTAACGATACTATCAAAGTTGATCTGAGTGTCTGTCTTTTCGAGTACTGCAGAGGCCAATTTAGCTCCACTTGATATTGCTAATATTCAAGAGGAGACATTAGAAGGTCTCAACTACTTAACTTTCCTCGAGAGATTCTTGCAGTGCCTTTTTGTCTATTTTCGCCGCGGGTGTTTTGGGAAGTGATTCGACGATATATATCTTTGACGGGACCTTGAATTTGGCAAGCCTTTCCTTACAATAATCGATGATCTCCTCCGGTGTGATTGTTGCTCCTTCGGTTGTCACAACGAAAGCCTGGATGGCTTCACCGCGGTGAGAATCTGGCACACCAATAGCAGCGGCTTCCTGAATTTTTGGATGGGTAAAAAGAACTTCATCAATTTCACGTGGAAATACATTATAGCCACCGACGATTGCCATGTCTTTTTTACGGTCGACAATGGTTATCCGGCCCGTCGCATCGATAAATCCAATATCACCGGTATAGAGCCATCCATCGCGGATAGCATGAGCTGTTTCATCGGGTCGGTTCCAATAAGAGGAAATCATCTGTGGCCCGCGAATTCGAAGCTCTCCTGCTTCGCCGATGGGCATGATCTCATACCCATTTTTGGTATCAACGGATTCGATTTCGGTCATTTGGCAGGGCAGGCCAACTGTTCCAACTTTGTTTGGACGGTCATCTGGATTGCCACTCAGGGGTGCCGCTTCTGACATGCCCCACAATTCATGAACCGTATTTCCGGTGATGTCCTTCCACGCAGCGATCGTTGCATCGGCAAAGGGTGACCCTCCTCCAAGACAAAGGCGTAAATGACTAAGGTTCGCTTCCTTAAGTGTTGGCGCAGCTAATAGGGCGTTGTAGATAACCGAAGGCCCGCCGGCAAAAATGGTCGCTTTTGTCCTTTCCAACTCGGTGACCACTACATCCGGTATGAATTTTGGCACAATTACAACGGTGTTGTAGCAGAAGATCGGTGCGACCAAAGAAACGCACCATCCCCAAATATGCGATAACGGTGCGACATTAAACCAAATATCACTGGCAATTGACGTGCGGTACAATCCATCCATCGACTTTGCCATGGCCAGCATCATGGCATGGCTATGAATAGCTCCTTTGGGTAACCCCGTTGTGCCACCAGTATAAGCTAATAAGGCAAAATCGGAAGATTTTGGCATTGGTTCTGGCAGTCTCAAGTCTTTTCTGCCACGCCATTGGTCAATCATAATTTGTGGATCGTCGAACGTATAGAAATGTTCTACACCGTTAGTCTCTGCCAGGGGCTCTAGTATTTCGGCATGTTTGGTGTCGCATACAATAATGGCAGGGGAAGCATCTTCGACCAAAGGTCGTAGTTCGTTCTCTGTGTAAAGTGGGTTGAACATAATGGCTTGGGCTCCGGCAGCCCAGACGGCATTTACAGCAACGGCGGTCTCAATTGAATTGGGCCTTAGGACTATTACCCGTTCATCCTTGGCACCCATTTCGATTAAGTTATGAGCTAGCCCTGCCACGCAGCTATAATAATCGGCAAAGTTGATTTCATTTTGGCCGCTTATTATAGCTGTATGACCCGGGTGTTCTTTAGCCACATGGGCAAGAATGTGAACCATGGATTCGAACTCAGGGCGTTTCGGTACAGTTGTCCGTTCCGAAATAGAATTTACCATTGTATCCCTCCTTTAGCCGTTAAGTTTAAAATCACCGATCCAGCGCGCTTGGCGTTCAAAGGCCTTGGGTAATGCTATTTCCTTTTTCATCGTGTCGAGACGCTTTTGCTTCTCCGCTGTATTTTCTGGAATTTCATCAACCCACTTTTTTAATAGATTTTCGTAATCTTCGCCGATGGGACAGACATCGGCGCAGCGGCGACACCCGGTAATAATCCCGCTACCGCGAAGCATTGCTTGAAAGAGTTCGGACGATTCCATGCCACGCAACATAGCAATTTTTTTGTCTTGATCTGTTTCATTTAGGACATCGGTGAGATAGTTCGACAAAAATTCAAAGCCGAAAGGAGAGCGATATTTGTCGCACGCTGCCCAGTCTCTATCCCAATGCAAGACAGCGTCAGCAGGGCATGCAGAGAGGCATCTTCCGCATTCGGGACCAAGGCACAAAGCTGTATTCATTTTTGTATCTGGATCTATATTGGCCGACGTCATCACCAGGGCCAAAATGACACGCGGTCCAAATTCTGGCGTAATAAGCTGGTGGTTGAGGCCGAGCGTCCCGAGGCCAGCTTCGACAGCCGCATGTTCCGCTGAAAGAGGATGAGTTGCCTGGGTATCTTTGCCCTTTTTAAATTTTAGGGGATCGACGTGGTGATAAGGAACCATCAATGCAGGAGCACCATTATCTTCCATCCAAAAAACCAGGTCGAGGGCAAGTTCTTCAAGCGCCGAAATTAGCAGCTCGTCACCATAAAATTTATGTTGGTCATTCCAGTCAGGAAGACGCGACGTGGCAAAGCTGATTCGCTTGGCTAGTACGATAACACGCGCACCGTCGATTACGGTGATGTCGGAGGGTGTCCGGGGATTATCGGGATCGGGTGGATTCTGATCCATCAATGCGCCGTTGGCTATACCAACCAGATCGGCACCAAGCTCTCTGGCCTTTTCCTTGACTGTGTCGGCGGTGAGCGTCGTTGGGATGAGGGCGTTAACTGAGGTCATTGCATCTTGTTCGCTTTAAATTTCTGCCGCTGTACCTTGGCGGCTTTACCGGTATATCCATCCGGACCTACCCAACGAACGTTCCAGTCGTTCAACCCGGGAATATCGTTGCCACGTTTGCGGGCTTTCTTATAGGAATTGCCTTTCTCGATCCGCTCCGGTGTGGTTTCGGGAATGGCCTTTTGTGGCTCGGCTAGAAACGCATGATAGTCGGTACCGACCGGGCAAACTGCCGTGCAACGTGGGCAGGTGCCGAAGCAACCCCAGACCCGTGTCAGACCTTGCCAGTAATGCAGTAGGTCTTTTGAGTTCAGTATATTTTTTCGGGTCTTTTCATTAGACGTGACAAATTTATGAAAAAGATCTGCGGCTCCGTAAAAACCTGTGGTTTGCGCTTCGATCGAACATTGACGTTTATCGATGTGAAAATGCAATACGGCATCGGTGGGACAGGCATAGAGACAACGGGAGCAACCCTCGCCGATACAGAGTTGCTCGGCCATTGGTTTTCCGGGTTCTAATTCTGCGTCGGTAACCACCACGGCTAAATTAACCCTGGGGCCATATTCGACGCACATAAAATTGACGCCCAGTCCCAGTGTCCCCATCCCCGCTTCAACTGCTAGGTGACGCAAACTGAGATGGCCATAGGTGCCGGACTTTAATTCCCAATCAGTTGAATTATTGTTCATAACAAGTCCAAAATAGTTTTGTTTTTCGAGTTTCTCTGAGACGCGCCGAGCAATTTTGTCAAGCCGGCGGTTAATCATCATATTCATCATCTGATAGGGCTCAGGCTCGCGTGTTCTAAAAGTTGCGGCCGGGACGCGAAGCGCTAAGACGATCACGCTTTTAGCGTCTGGTGTCATACGCTCAGGGGTTTGTGGCCATCTTGGGTCCGGCGGAAATTGGTTCAAAGTAGATGCGTCAGCAATTCCGACTAGATCGGCACCACACTCCTTGCCTATTAGAATGACTTCGGTGGATGTTAATTCAGAACCCATTTTTTTTCCTTTTCGAATTAATCTAACATATAGGGTATTGCGGTTGGGGGATCAAACGCAACACTGAACCCATGACGGACGAAGAGGATTTCCATTTATGCTCGAAGGCTGCCCCGGCGTCTTAATTTTTTCAGCCAAGGCACATCAAACATGCTCCATACCGCAAACCATGACTTTAACGGAAACATTTCGTCGATTGGCCGTACTTTTGGGCCTTTCTAGCTGAACAGCCGATGTCCCTAGGCTAAAAAAAAGGTACAAGTCTGGTATACAGATATTGTCCAATTTTACGGGTGCCCTTCGGGGTGTTATGAATGTAGTCGTAGTAATCGTCTTCTTGGAAAATAAGATTTTTGGCTAAATCTAGACATATTGCTTTCATAGATTTGCAAACCCTCATACTCATATTATTGAAAGAGCGTACTATAGGATAACTCCACTGTGCTAAGCCTTTAGGGGCATGTTTTGGAAAATATACCACGTTATTTTTAACCCGGTAACTGCCAGCGTGCTGAGTAACAATAATGGGAATTGCACCAAATTCTTCAATTTTGTTTATCAGTCGTTTGAGCCGCGCCTTGTAGGCTATCAATCTTTGAACATATTTTTTAGGCGGGGTGACTTTTTCACTAAACGGTTGAATTTCTATCCATTTTTCGAATTTAGGTCGCTTTACTTGGTGAATTAGTTTTGCTGAATGAGCTCGAAAATAACCACGAATGGTTCTAAAAAGATTATAAACCGCACTATTGTTGATAATCAAATGGCGTATTCTTCTCAATGGGTCATCGGATTCCATAGAGTCCCCGCGCTCAGCATGTTCAATCAGCATGTCATTTATTCCCACATAGGCTAAAATGTAGCGGACTTTCATGTCATCAATTTTTGTCAACCATCGATCGAAAGTTGCTATATGACCCCGCGTTGATTGCCCTTCAACTCCAGCATTTATGATTGTTATAATTTTTCCTGATTGAGCAAAAATTCTCTTTATATGACTCTGCCAAGTTTCAGAGTCATCGATGTAAAGTTGATTAGTTGTGCTCCCGCCAATTGTCACAATATCAATTTTTGAAAGGCTGTCATAATTCCCTCGAAAACCAAGTTCGTCGCGTGTGTAATTAATCGGCACGTCATTGTTTTTGTACAAATCATCTACTTTAAAATGGTAGTTAACATTGCGAGGGATATTCAAAAAATTAAACTGTGGCCCAAACAGCCAATTTCCGAAAATAATCTCAGCAATAATTATTAACGCGACAAAAATATTAATATTGATCCAAAATGTTTTGAATATTTTATGAATTGAAGGACATCCGTAAACTTGTTTTTGGGCAAAATTTCTTTTGGTATTATATTACCAGAAAATTAAATAAATATTATTGTTAAGTTACAGGGCTTGTTGTTATTTTTGTTTTTGCTGGATATGCGTGGAACTGAATTGCCGTTACTTTAAAGGGTTAAAATCTTGGTGAGTTTGTTATTAATTTGAATTTTTTGTTTTTCCGCACGGATCGTGCCCCTCGGGATGCCTCTCCTTAAGTTTCTGATTAAATTCGATGCTCGTGAGGTGACACAGAAGAAATATACCCGATTCTTCAAGAAACTTCATAATTTCGTGGTGAATGTCTCGTCCACGTGCATTTTTTGCTAGGTTAAATATCCCCTGCCTCCCATAGTAGTTGTCCCGTGGCGTTGGACCGCCAGTAAAGGTAGTATCTTTTATTTTACGAATTGCTAGCTCTTTTACTAATAGCTCCCACTTTCTTTGGCTTAAATCAGCTATGTCGTACATCAATGCATTACGGATAGGAAACATGATTGCCATTGTTTTATGAAAAGCCTTTTCATCAGCACTCAAATTTTCTACGGAAGCCTTAACCATATGATCACCGTCAAATGCAGGTCGACCACTTGCTCGTAGAGTTCTGCCCGATGAATTGGCAGCAACCACCTCATCGATAAGAAAAAGAAAGCGATTATTTCTGTCAACAACCTGGTTTGTGCCAGGCTTAAGGCCATTAGAGTGAGGCTTCCCTTTAAAGATGCAATGACCGTTGGTGTCAGAATCACAAGCATATCTATCTGGTGGTCGCCCTTGTTTGCCCCTGTCTCCGCGAGCTTTATCACTACTGAGACCCGTGGAAGGGGGCCACAAAAACAAACTACAAATAAGAGCAATAAGGCCTGTTATAAGCAGGATATTCTTTCTTTGATGAGTCATTTTAAAGAGTATCTTCATTTAACGGGATCATTAATTTTTTCCTGGTTAATTCAATAGTTGCATCATGTTTGTATCATCTTCCTAACGGATCATAAATTTAAATACAAATGGATATTAGGTATGGTAAATTAGTTGTGGAGAATTAAACTACCACGAGAAAACGCTTATTTAATAAATTAAACACTTGAAAATCAAGATGGGCACGAATATTGGGGGGAATATGCATATCAAACCGCAACTGTTAATAGCTATTTTTATTTTTGGCGCGATGATGACATCCTTTGTTAATGTTGCTTTAGCCGTTTCGTTTAAAGCTTACGATGAAGCAGTATCAGCTGGAAAAAAAATAAAAATAGATGGAGCGTCTTTGGGTGACGGAAAAAATTTAGATGCTTTATTGTTCACACCCTCAGATGCCGGGCCTCACCCGGCGATTGTCGCGCTTCACGGTGCTGGGGGAATTTTTCCATATCAGCTTTGGTGGGCCAGAGAAATTTCAAAGGAGGGATTTATAGTTCTTTTTATCGATCATTATTGCACAAGAGGTCATTTGTGTGAACATGCCACTGACGATAGCGATAGTAGCCGTGGCGAAATAATGAGAGATTGGCAACAGGTGAGCCCTAAACAAAGAGCTATGGATGCAGCCGCAGGATACATCTGGCTATCAAAGCAAAATAATATCAAGAAAGACAAAATAGGTATGATTGGCTGGTCTTGGGGTGGATCAGCGGCTCTTTTCGTTCACAAGGTATCACGAAGACTTTCTTTACCAAATGGCGGGTTTAAAGCAACGATCGCATTCTATCCAAATTTGAAATATGTTATTGATAAACCTCAGTGGGAGCATACTGGGCCAATAGAACAACCAATACTGATTTTGTATGGCAAGGATGACGTTTTAGAATCTGATGAAGCATATAAAGTGCTAAAATCCGCTGGTTTTCCTGCGCCCATCAAAATTCTGGGGTTTGAAGGCGCTTATAGAAAGTTTGATGAATTAGGCCGCTATCGGGAGAAATTTCACCCTGCTATCGGGAAGTTTCCAAAAGCTTTCCAAAAAAAAGCTTTCGAACGATCCGTATTGGAAGTGAACAACTTTTTAGCTAAATATATGAATTGACATTAGAAAATGTTCTTTGGGTCAAAGTAATTGAACCCTAATGAATTTGCGACAGCCTCATTGGTGACATGTCCGTTGCAGATATTGAGCCCGTTCCTAAGATGCGGATCATCTATTAACGCTTGTCTGTACCCTTTATTTGCAAGTGCGATACCAAAGGGTGTCGTTACATTGTTCAAAGCGTAGGTTGAAGTGAGGGGGACAGCACCGGGCATATTGGTAACACAATAATGGACTATATCGTCTATTAGGTATGTGGGATCATCATGGGTAGTAGGTTTTGAAGTCTCAAAACATCCACCTTGGTCAATCGCTACGTCAACTAATACTGAGCCTTTGTCCATTGTCTTAATCATATCCCTGGATATTAGCTTGGGCGCCTGAGCCCCAGCGATTAAAACGGCTCCAATCACCAGATCGGAGTTCATGACGTGATTTTCAATTGAGGTATTGTTTGAATAGACAGTTTTTAGTGCGGGGCTATATCTTTGTTCAAGTCGTGCCAAGACGTCTGCATTGTTGTCTAGGACTGTAACGTCGGCACCTAATCCCAGCGCCATTACAATAGCATGTTCCCCGACCGTGCCTCCACCAAGAATGGTTACCTTTGCAGGCGGAACGCCTGGGACGCCACCTAACAATTTACCTTTGCCACCAGCCTCTTTTTCCAGACAGCTTGCCCCCGCTTGGACTGATAATCGGCCAGCCACTTGAGACATCGGTGTTAGCAATGGCAACTGCTGATTGGAATTGGTGACTGTTTCATAAGCTATACAAATGGCACCGCTATCGAGAAGATCTTTGGTTTGGCCGGGATCAGGAGCAAGGTGGAGAAAAGTGAATAAGATTTGGTTCTCCCGCAACATTTTTCTCTCATATTTTTGCGGCTCTTTCACTTTGATGATCAACTCGGATTTGGCAAAGATTTCTTCCGCACTATTAACTATTTTGGCGCCCGCCGCTAAGTAGTCTTCGTTGGAGAGGTTAAGGCCCATTCCCGCTCCAGTTTCTACGAGTATTTGGTGTCCATGTTTGGAAAATTGGAGAACACTGTCTGGAGTTAGCCCAACTCTGTATTCTTTTATTTTTGTTTCTTTTGGAATCCCAACTTTCATCACCTTACTTTCTTATTTTTTATACTATCCTTAAAATAGTTTAAAATCGCGAAGAACGTCATTGCAAATTATCACTTAGCCACAAATATACTACCATGACTTAAATTAGCTTTCGCTATAATTATTTCCCCCTATAATTTCCAGTTTATTTTCGATAGTCCATTTTTTTCTAAATATGAATTAGCTTTAGAAAACGGTTTAGAGCCAAAGAAACCGTTATGGGCTGATAATGGTGACGGATGCGCGCTCCTGATCACTAGATGTCTCTCCGAATTGACAAATCTCGCCTTTTCTTGTGCCTTACGGCCCCAGAGTATAAATACGACATTTTGTTTTTCATCATTCACCCTAGAGAGCACAGCATTCGTAAATTCTTCCCAACCTTTACCTTGGTGAGAATTTGGTAGGCCATTCTCGACGGTTAGACAGGCGTTTAATAATAATACACCTTGCCGTGCCCACCCTGTTAGATCGCCGTGACCCGGATGTTCAATTCCAAGGTCAGACCGCAATTCTTTAAAAATATTTTGCAGCGATGGGGGCGGAGTGACACCCAACTCAACCGAGAAGCTTAATCCATTCGCTTGATTTGGCCCGTGGTAGGGATCCTGTCCCAATATAATAATTTTTACTGAGCTAAAATTGGTGAGGTTGAAAGCGTTAAATATTTTACCACCTGGGGGATAAATTGCTCTACCGGCTGCTTTTTCTTTTCGCAAAAACTTGCTGAGCGCGGCCATATGGGGTGCTCTAAATTGCTCCTCAAGTCGGTTTTTCCAACTTTCTTCTATTTTTACCTCAGCCATAACACAAAATCGCTTTTTTCCTGATCAGGTTCAAAATTCGCTCATTGGCGCTTAACATTATACTTGCGCATGTACGTATCGCGCATACGCTCTTCAGTCACGTCTTCGATAAAACTGTACGCTGGCGAGAGGACCGGTTTGGCTTCAAGAACCTCGATAAGGACCGCATCGAGAACAGGAATGCATTCGCCATGTTCTTTTTTAATCTCATGAAGTAGATCATCATGAATTTGAGTGCCCGGTGAATGGACAATACCTTTACCTTTAAACCGGTATCCTCGCCGGGAAAAAATATCGACACAATTGATTTCGATTCGGGAGTCTCTTTTTAGATTAGAAACGGTCCTGGGTGATGCAATATTGGCGAACATTAGGTGCTGATCATCGAAAACTTTCAGGGTACTTTTGGGTGAGAGGTTAGGGCTGCCATCTTGATTAACGGTGGCTGCAAAACAAAGGATAGTACCCTTTATTATTTGTTTCATATCTGAATTTAGATTTTTCAATCGAGCCCTCCTCGCTAATACTTTTGAACTAAATTAAGCAAAAGGTGCCGGCGAGACAATCGCCGATTTAAAAAATTACCTTTACTTATAAACCCGCGTTTGTTGTCTTATCCGTTCACTTGTACATCAACAGCTTTGCTATTTTGGATAGAATAGATAAACTTGGATTAGGTCTTTATAATCACCCAATTTTTAGAAATTGGCTCATGGTGGGCACATGACTACGTCAGGCTATTTAAAAGAGACGGTACTGGGTTTGATAAAAGAATTCAAGTGGAGCTACCTTCCGCCACTTATGGTCTATGTTGCGGCGGGTATAGCCGGGCTTACTGGCATAGTGGGTACTTTTTTTATAAAAGAGTATTTGAATCTGAGCGCAGCCTTTCTAGTAGGTCTTGGTTTTTGGGCCGGCCTTCCATGGGCGCTGAAGATGCCTCTTGGTCATATTGTGGACCTCATCTGGAAACATAAAAACTATTTGGTTTATTTTGGAGCGTCAATAATCGCGGTAAGCCTTCTTATTATGTACGGTCTGATTGCACATACTGGATCTATGGCGAAGGTGTTGCCGGCTGAAATTTGGTTTATTCTGAGCGTTATCCTGTCTCCAGTTGGTTATGTCATTCAAGATGTTGTAGCAGATGCCATGACAGTCGAGGCAGTACCCCTAGAAGACGAGAAAGGACATAAGTTTGGTCAAGAAGCAATTAAAGAAATGCACACAACCATGCAAACCCTTGGACGATTTGCAATCATTGGCGGCACGGTTCTTGTCGCACTTGCCAATGTAATTTTATTTCAAGGCGTTGAAAACCTGGCCGAACGGGAAAGAATCCAACTCTACGCTAATATTTATTTGTATGCCCTGGTGATTCCCCTTGTATCTGTCCTGGGAGTATTCCTAGCGAATTATTTAAAAAAACGCAGGCAGCGTATCCTTCGCGAGCGGGGCGCTTCCTCGACGGAATTTAATGTCGGAAGTGAACGTCCTGCAGTAAACTGGACTATCTTAATTGGGAGCCTAATTTTTGTTATTTTTTCAGTGAGTGTAGGTTCATTCAACGTGCCGTTCGCACAAGAGATAGTTTTCTTAGGCTCGGTCGTGATTATCCTTTTCCTAATGAGCCGTTTAATTAAAGAGCTCCCGGAAACCCAGAGGCTGATGATCGTTGGAACCGCTGTTATTATTTTTGTTTTTAGGGCAATGCCTAGTCCAGGACCAGGTTTAAGCTGGTTTGAAATTGACGAACTTGGATTCAATGAACAATTTTTTTCGGTCTTATCACTCTTATCGTCCATATTAACTTTGGCAGGTATCATTCTTCTCCGACCCTTTATTGCTCGCAACTCCATCGCACGGGTAATCGTTGTCTTATCAGTAGCGGGAGCCGTTTTATTCTTGCCGAGTATTGGAATGTATTATGGTTTTCATATTTGGACAGCATCAATTTCAGCCGGGATAGTGGATGCGAAGTTTATTGCAATAATTAATACTGCGCTCGAATCGCCTTTGGGCCAAGTTGCAATGATACCTCTTTTGGCCTGGATAGCAAAAAATGCTCCTTCAAATATGAAGGCAACATTTTTTGCTGTTTTTGCATCCTTTACAAATTTAGCGCTCTCGGCAAGCGCGCTTTTTACAAAATACCTCAACGAGATCTTTGTCATCACCAGAGTAGTAAAAGATAAGGTTACGAATGAGATTGTATCTACAGCAAATTATACTGAACTTGGGATACTTTTGATAACGGTTGCCGTGATAACACTGGCTGTGCCACTTGGTTCGGTATTTTTGATCCAGCGAAGCAAGCTACACACTAATGATTAACGTTTTTAGAGGGTTTGATGTCCCCAATTCCGATTATTGATTTTGAGGGTTTCTATGCTGATAGTAGAATTCGTCGGCAGGAAATTATAGCTGAAGTGGATCGCTGTGCGTCCCAAATTGGTTTTATGTATGCTAAAAACCTTAGCGTCGGTAATGGGCTAAAATTAAGAGCTTTTCAATGTGCAGCCGAGTTTTTTAATCAGCCTTTAGATGAAAAAAACCACTTTGCCTATCAAGGGGCTGATAATAATCATGGCTTTCAAGGATTTGCATCTGAGAAGCTTGATCAAAGTAAGCCAGCGGACCTCAAAGAGGCATTTACCATGCGTGATATTCCAAGATCCGTGAGGGAAGGGCGTAATTGGCCTTCAAATGAGTATCGAAATGTCGCTATTGAGTTGTTTAACAAAAGTTTAGATGACGCGAACACAGTTATGGAAGCTTTTGCCGAAGCGCTTGATCTCCCGTTGAATTTTTTCCGGAATTGTCACTCGGGGGAGGTGATAACGCTTAGGTATTTGCATTATCCAGTTGTCGATCAAAACCCTGAAGAAGGTCAATTAGGCGCGGGAGCGCATACCGATTACGGCACGGTTACGTTGCTTTATCAAGATGATGTTGGTGGGTTGGAAGTTAAAAGCAAAGATGGAACGTGGCATCAGGCGATTTACGTCCCTGATACGGTAATAATCAATACGGGTGATTTGCTTTCTCGTTGGACGAATGAAAAATATTGTTCGACATTGCATCGAGTTAGACCGCGTACAAAGCAAGAGGTTAAGACCACCGATCGTTACTCAATTGCTTTTTTTGTTGATCCAGATAACGCTACACCTGTTAGTGTATTGCCTAGTTGTCAGAGCAAATCTAATCCACCAAAATTTACGGATACAACGGCTGGAGAGCATATCAAAGAGCGGATAGAGGCGAGTTTAAAGTTTTCCGAATAAAGTTAATTAGAATGCCGAATTGTGCTTGATATCGGCTGGGGAAATAACAAAAAATTTAGGAACGATCGTGGTAGTCAAACAAGAAGAATCCGATCTAGAGGGTGTGGTCGCAATTATAGGAGCGGGCATAGGAGGACTTGCTACAGCTATAGCGTTTCGGCGGATTGGCCTTCGATCAACGATCTATGAGCAGGCTCCAGCCTTTGGGCGTGTTGGTGCTGCGATAAACATGACACCCAATGCAGTCAAAGTACTCGACGGCCTTGGCGTTGGCGATGCCATAAGGGAAAGATCCCACACCCCCAATTACAGAATCAGCCGGACCTGGGACACAGGTGATGAGACTTCTCGAATTGAGCTTGGGCAATCTGCAGTCAAGCAATATGGAGTGGCACCGCTAATGCTTCATCGGGCTGATTTGATGGCTATCCTAAAAGCGTCGATACCAATCGAGACCATCAAGTTTAACAAAAGACTCAATTCTGTTCGTGAGGTAGGAGATAAAGTCCAATTATTATTTGAAGATAAAACGATTGCTGAAGCGAGGGGCGTTGTTGGCGCGGATGGTGTGCACTCAGTTGTGCGTGAGTCCCTATTCGGGATTGACAAAGCTATCTTCACAGGAATGTCGGCCTACAGAACGATTATACCTGCCAAGCAAGTGCGCGGATATGATGTTTTAAATTTTGTTAAATGGTGGGGGCCGGTGCCGGAAAGTCAAGTTGTGACAAATGCTATAAGTAAGGGAAAGGAATTGTTTTTATTTGCTTCCATGCCAGAACAAGAAGAAACTCGCGAGTCCTGGTCGATGAAGGGAGACGGTAAAAAAATACGTGAGTATTTCTCAGGTTTTCATAAAGATATAAGATCCGTATTAAATTCAATTACGGAAATTGACCGAACAGCACTATATGAACGAGAACCATTGAATCAGTGGTCACGTGGACGAATAACGTTATTAGGGGATGCATGCCACGCGATGGTGCCATTCATGGCTCAAGGCGCAGCAATGGGACTGGAGGATGCTGCAATTTTGTCCCGGTGCGTCGAGACTTATCCTAAATGGAGTGAAGCTCTTAGGCATTATGAGAAGACCCGTATCCCAAGAGCAAGTAGAATACAAAGGGGGTCCCACGAAAACGAATGGCTACGTAAACCAGGTAATCCTGACTGGGTATATGGTTTTGACGCTTGGTCTGAGAATCTCTTGTGAGAAAATTTGACTTTTATTACCGGATCTAAATGACCTCTATTATCAGTTCTTAATCAGGTTTGACGCTATTGACAGCAGGGCTTCGTCACCGCCTTTCCAGCCAATTAATCCTAAACTAACCGGAATTCCATTTGAATTTGTTACTGGTACCGAAATTTGCGGCAGACCCGCAAGGCTGGCTAAACAAACTAAACTAAGTGTTTTAGCTCGATAGGCATCTAAAATTTCCGGCTTTGTATTGACTTTCACAGGCAGTGAGGCGGTGACGGGTAGAGCTAAGACTGTACCTCGGGGTATTAGTTCATTTAAAGCGGCATTGATTCGTTTTCTATTTGATATTTTGTCTCTTAGGTCCACTTTGGTTACCGTTCTAGCGATATCCATGCGTTCTTTGACACCGGGACCGAAGTTTGGCTCTGCTTTTGTAATCCAGGGTCCGAATGTCTGCCAAACTTCCCATGCTTGGATGACACGAAATGTTTCTCTCGCACCGTGGAGTGTGATACCGCAGGGTAATTCTTCAATAGGACTAGTTAAGGATAAGTCGTTATTGTTTGTATCCAACCAGGTTTTTAATGGCACAGAGACTTCATCATCCGAAAGATCGAATGCAAAATTAGCCAGTCGCACATGTTCAACTTTTGCTTTAACTGAATCGTGGTTTAAAAGTATGGGTCCCAATTTTAAAAAAACATCTGGATCCTTTGCAATCCAACCAGCCGTATCAAAGCTTGGAGCCATTGCCGTCGCTCCTTTGAGATTGAGGCGCCCGAATGTTGGCCGTAATCCAAATAGACCGCAAAATGCTGCCGGAATTCGGACCGAGCCACCCGTGTCACTTCCCAACGAAAAGTCGCATATTCCTGCAGCAACAGATGCTGCGGAACCAGACGAGGAACCGCCGGGAATGCAGCCCGGAGCGGCGCTATTTACCGGGGTGCCGTAATGAGCATTTTCACCAATGAAACTATAAAAAAATTCGTCACAAATTACTTTACCAAGCATTGTTGCTCCTGCGTTTAAACACAGCTGAACAACGGTTGCTGTATCGGTTGCTACTTCATGATCTAACAGCCATGCTGGACTGCCATTTCCAGTTTTATAACCGCCGATGTCATAAAGGTCTTTTACAGTAAACGATAGCCCTTGAAGTTGGCCTGATTTTGAGCCTTTAATAACGGGTGGGCTGTGTGGAACGAAACAGTTTACAGGATCTTCAATATTTTTGTTGAGCCTATCCATCTTTATGACGCGCTTACTAGGTCAATATCTTTATTTTGTGTAAGGTACCAATCGAGGATTTGTTCACCATCCATCGTTATTACACCCGGTTTTGTTAGAAAATATTCATATGCTTCCCGAACGTATTTCATGCGGTGTGGAACACCAGAAATGTATGGGTGAGTTGCAACACACATGAAACGGGCATTCTCATTGCTCTCATCATAAAGGTAATCAAAGTGATCTTTTGCGCGTTTCAAAAAGATTTCAGATTCTTGATATTGAATCATTTGATGTGCGATATCATGTATTTCATAATTATAAGGCAAGGCTACCATATCTCCGTGGAGCGTTTTAACGGGAATGGGGTGATCATCAAGAACCCAGTCACCAAAATATTGAATTCCAGCGTTCGCTAGGTGGTCTAATGTATCGTATGTTTGCGTAAGTCCAGGTCCGAACCAGCCACGCGGTTTACGCCCAGAGAAGTCTGTAATGATGTCTATAGTTTTCTCGATCATTTCTGCCTGGTTCTCGACTTTATGCATTGCAATTTGGTCGTACGAATGTGCATTGAATTCCCATCCACGCTCTAGAATAGCTTCCGCTACTATCGGATAATCTATACATGTACGGGCGTTTAAGGTGACACAAGGACGTATTTGCAGGTCATCAAACATTTGGAAAAGCCGCCAGATACCTGACCGCATTCCGTATTCATGCCAACTCCAATTTGGTATATCTGGTGTAAGTAAATTTCCTTGTGGGGGAGACAAAACAACTCGAGGCATGGGACGAGAAACATCCCAAACCTCCATGGCCAACAAAGGCCATATGACCATACGTGCATTATCCGGAAGATTAAGTTTGGGTCGCCCTATAACGGGAGTAAAGGTGATACGTTCACTCGGTGACATGCTCATAAAAGGGCTCCTCGTAAAACACATTGCATTTTTGAATATTGATCTGCCTTATAAATTCTTAATCATCCTAGGCAGATTTAAACTATTCATGTTCATAAACTTAAGGTTCTCCAACGAATTGCCTATAAATCTTTCAGATTGTCACGAGAAAACTCGTGCCCCTCTTTTACTAAACACTCGATGAGATAGGGTTTGCCCTCTTCGGTGGTTTTTACAGCGTTTTTCAATACATTAATAAAATCTGAAGGCTTTTCAACTCTTGCTGCATTGACCCCGAGACTTTGAGCAAAAAGTCGATAATTTCCACCTACGGTAAGTGCTCCATATTTTGACTCAGCTTCAATCAATACGTCGCGCTCCGCAGCCATTACACCATTGTTAAATACGATTGTGAGGGTGCCAATGCCATAGCGAGCGGCTGTTTCCAAATCCATACCAGTCATACCGATTGCGGCGTCTCCCATGATATTGATACAAATTTTTTCAGGTTCGGCGAGTTTTGCTCCTATCGTCAAACCAAGTCCATACCCTAGCTGTGTTGACTTCCCCCATCCTATGTAAGATCCGGGATTGGTTGTTTCCCAGAAGGGAAGTAATTGTTCCCGGGGGCTGCCAGAATCATGGGTTATGACAGTCTTGTCACGATCAATATTGTTCATCAGGTCATGGATAATGCGATATTGGTTGATTGGAATTTCATCGGATATGGCCTGTATATTCCATTCATCTAGCCACGCCTTTTTTGTGGTAAGAATTTTTTGGGCCAACTGTGAAAGTCTTGTGGGACTAGATTTTGTTTTTTTTGTTTTTATTTCACAAATTAAAGCATTTATAACCAATTGAGCATCGCCGATTAGAGCTTGGTCTATTCTATAGTCCTTGTTTATATCATCGGGGTCATTGGTTGAATGAATGATTTTCTTCCCTGCTGGGATTCCAGGCCCAAAAGGTGTTCGTGTTAAGCTCGAACCAATAGCGCATACTAGGTCAGCTTTTTTGAGGAATTCGCTCAACATCCGAGGTCTTGAACGTGTGCTTGCTCCAAGTGAAAGAGGATGATTTTCGGCGATTGCACTTTTTCCTGGATTTGTTGTCATAACTGGCGCCGGTAATAATTCTGCTAATTTTCTAAGTTGCTCTGAGGCATCAGCATAAAAAATACCTTGCCCGGCCCATAATAGTGGATTTTTTGCCTTTAATAGAAGGTCGGCAGCTTTCGAAATAGCCTGGTTATCTGGCAACACGCGTATAGACGATACGGGCTGATAATTAAGGGGATCATTAAACTTTGCTGTCCAAACCTCCATGGGAATTTCAAGTAGAACAGGGCCCCCTTTTCCAGTTCGCATGGCTTGATAGGCTCGCCTTAGTAATTCAGGCAATTCAAGAACCGAATGTGCTCGGGCCGACCACTTGGTTATTGGCCTGAAGACATCGGCGGCACTAAACGTCGGATGGCGATACTGTCTATTTAAGTTATAGCCACCGGAAAGCACCAATAGTGGCACATTCTCGGCATATGCTTGTGCAATGCCGGGGAAAGCATTTTCAATTCCAGGACCTCCCTGAGCGGCAAAAACTCCGTTCATCCGGCCTTTTTTTCTTCGCGTATATCCATCAGCAATCCCGACGCCGACCCTTTCTTGTCGACAGACGATGGGTTTAATACCAATCTTGGCCCCAGCCTCGATTACAGGGTTGCGGGGATAGCAGGAAATAAGCTCTGTCCCTTCTAATTTTAAAATTTCTGCAACTAACTCTGCACCATTCATACTTTGTACACTTTCATTCTTTGGACTAAGTTCGGATAAAAATAAAAATTCGAATTATTTTCATAGCTCAAAAGTTTATTTAATTACGTAGGTAGAGATTGGTCAAACCGTGATTAACAATGAGCATTATTACGAATGTGTTTGGTTCAGTTAGGTATTTCAAAATTTTCCTTCAATATCTTTTAATAAATCAGGGTGTTTATAACATGCATTTATATCTAAATAATTTGGTTGCAGAACCCAATCACGAAACAATGAATCTGATATAAAGTAGTTTTGATGGTGTAAGAAACCGACCTTGCCGCTAGTGTTAAATAGGTATTGTATTTCGTCAGGTAAGTTTGCTTTATCTGTTAGATAGAGTTTTCCAATATTGGCTATCTCCATCGGTTTAATTACGTCAGACACATGATTGATTAGGTCATCAGGAGAGTAGTTAGGATGTTTTTTTGCAAGTTGTCGCATCAAGATATAAGAAGTTACTAACCCTTCTCCAAAAATCCATCGGCGTATTTCTTCTGGATTAGAGTTACGGGCCTTGGGGAGAAAATGTGTCACTGCGGCTTTTGGATGGTAAAGTGCTTTGAATCCAATATCTGAGATGGCTCGGCCTACACTTACGTCTCCATCGCCTGTAAAGTGGAATAAGTCTTCAGGCATGCCACCCGGGTGGAAGCCGCCGGCATCAATCAATAATTTGCGACGGACAAGAAAATTACTTCCCCAAACAAAATCTGCAGGAATAATTTTTATTTCTGATCCAAAGTCAAGCATGCCCCAGAGGGCTGACCAGCTACCAAATTTGTTTTTTAATATCATATTGTTCTGCCAATTGGGTGGTCTTTCTTCAAATTCAGGAAGAATTCTTCCGGTCGCAATTCCGATCTCCGGATCTTCAAAACATTCAATTACGGCAGCTGCCCAGCCGGGAGTAGGTAGTACATCATCGTCAATAAATGCTAGGATCCCTGAATTCGATTCTAAAAGCGCACTGTGCCATCCTACTATTTGCCCCGGGCGGGGATCAAATATATGTATAAAATTTGGAAACAATTTCCTGTATATGTCGCAAACTATTTTTGTCGAATCAGTCGAACCATTATCAGCAACAAAAATTTCTATACACTCAAAATCAATCTCTAATTTTGAAATATAATGAAGAGATTTTGAAAGTGATTTTGCGTTATTACGCGTCGCGATGATAATACTAAGATCCATAATTTTATCATAAATTTTTTAGAAATTCAGTAACTGCAAGGCGCACATCATCATTTAGAGAATACCGTTTTGGTTCATCTTTGAATTCAAAAATTAGAACATTTGGATAACCTAAGAAATTTTCCGCGTGACTGTAGTTAGTCTGATTAAGCAACTGTAAATATGCTTTATAATGATTCGTGTATGCTGAATCCGCCAAGACGAGTTTTGTTGCCCCGGTTTGAACAGGCCCATTGGCTGCTATAATTGCAATTGGTGCCACGCGCTTTGTGTTGTCATTGTTGAAGAAATCTATAATACCTTCGGTCAGTGAAGGGCACAGTACATTAAAAAGATCATCTACTAAAATAATACCGCCTTTTGATAGGCTTGATACGGCTAAATTTAAATCATGGCGCACACCTTCGCGAGAGTGGTCACCATCAATACTGAATAGGCGGATTTCTTTGTTATCTATTATTTGCTTGAAATTGAACGGTGTTAGTTTTTGACTGTTGGTGGTAATTAAATGAGTAAGATCAGCTCCAATCTCATTAATTTTGAGATTTCTTAATAAATTTTTCTGACTGAATGCTCTACGATCTTGGGGTGTTTTAATTCCCTGAATATACGGCTCTGAGTTAAACACGTCGATAGCGAAAGCTCGTTCTCCTTCACGTATAGAATGGCATAGTAATATAAACAATTTACCGTGAAAAACGCCAATTTCCGCAATATTTCCGAGAATTTTTAATTCATCTTGAACATCAAAGATTGAGCAAATTACAGATGAGGAACCCGATTGCAGATAACCATTAACGCGCGGAGAGCCTTCTTCCAAATACTGTTCTAACTTGTTTGTATTAAATATTCTCCGCATGGTTAATACAGATTTTAGCTAATTGTTGAGGGAAGGTCGATAGTACTTCTAAGTTAACACTGAATTATATGCGAGTGCAATTTGAGGCGACAAAATCAAAGCTATTTAATTTCTCAGGAATAGGGTCAAGAAACTTCATAGTATTTGCATTCTATCCCCTTCGGTTTAATTTCGTCATATTTTAGGTTCGCAATTTGGTTAAGTCGCAGACCGGCTTCAGGTATTACTGGGGGAACCAAGTTTTTTGGCAAATAAAAAAACTCTATTTCTGTTGTTATACCTGTTTTTCTGACTAATAATTAGAATGCAGGATAGTATCTATGGCGAAATAGATTACAGGGAATTATTTCAATGGATAAACGTGTGAAAGCGACTAGCAAACAAGTCTCTGTCGCAGAGACGTTTCTGGCGGCTCTGGTGGATAACGGTATTGAATATATTTTTGCCAATGCTGGTACAGATTTTGCTCCAGTTATCGAGGCATTAGTGAGTTCTTCGAAGGTGGGAGATAAGGTCCCACAATTCATAACCGTTCCCCACGAAAACGTGGCTATGGCCATGGCTGAAGGATATTATCGTGTATCTGGGAAGCCCGCGGCTGTAATGGTGCACGTGACTGTTGGAACAGCGAATACCATTTGTGGAGTGATGAATGCGTCTCGTGACGGTGTGCCAATTTTAGTTATAGCGGGGCGCACGCCTCTTACAGAATCCGGCGATATAGGTTCTAGAAATATTGGTATTCACTGGACACAAGAAAATTTTGATCAGGCTGGGATGCTTAGGGAATATGTTAAGTGGGATTACGAGTTACGTGACAATCAACCAGTTGAGAAAGTTGTTAATCGCGCCTTGGATATTGCTATGTCGGAACCTCGTGGGCCTGTTTATTTAACCTTACCCCGTGAAGTTTTGGGTCATATGGTAAAAAAAGATCGGGCACTCCCGAGAAAACGTCCCCTAGGTAATATGCCTTCGGTGCCTTCTTCCGCTGTTTTGGAACAAGCAGTTGACATGATAGTCGGATCAAAAAATCCTTTGATTATAGCCGGTTCAGTTGGATATCGGCACGGCGTAACTGACATCTTAGGTGGTTTGGCTGAAAAATTTGCCTTACCTGTAGTTCAGGTGGGTGGACCAAGCTTGCTCTCAGATCATCCTATGAACCTTGGGTTTTCTGTTGGTCAATATCTTCCTGATGCAGATTTGGTGCTCGTGATTGAAAGTGCAGTTCCTTGGGTTCCGAGAGATGTATCCCCAAATGACAAAGCAAGAATTATTCATCTTTCCCCTGATCCTCAATATTCTAGGTTGCCTTATCGTGGCTTTGAGATGGATGTAGCAATTTCGGGTGAACCTTTGCAGAGCCTTCTATTACTTGAAAGGGCTTTGGAAGATCATAAAGGCCTCAAAATTTCTGATCTTGAAGCACGTGCCGCTAAGATAACAAAAATACATAATGAACATGTGTCACAGAAAAAGAAAATAATGGAAGATGCCGCAAATCATACGCCAATATTAACGCCTTGGGTCGCCCGCTGCATAAATAGAGTCAAAGCGGATGACAGTATTATCGTAAGTGAACTTGGTCTAAACATGGATCACATAGAATATAAAGTCCCGTCAAGCGTTGTGAGTGGCGCTCAGGCAGGCGGTTTGGGCTTCGGTTTAGGTGCCTCTTTAGGGGCAAAATTGGCTGAACCCAATCGTGATGTCATTTTATTTGTCGGAGATGGTTCGTACATGTTTGGCGGCCCTACACCCGCCCACTTTGTAGCAAAGTCGCAAAATTTGGCAACCCTAACCGTTATTATGAACAATGCGCAATGGTTTGCGGTGAACCGTGCAACACGCAGAATGTATCCGAAAGGTAAGGCTGTGAAATCGAATGAAATGCCGCTTACCAGTTTAGCTCCAAGTCCAAGTTATGAAAAAATCATGGACGCTTGTGGTGGATATGGCGAAATGGTTGATGACCCATCAGCGCTAGAAGATGCTATGCGGAGAGGGTTGGAAAAGGTGAGAAGTGGTACGCCCGTTTTGTTAAATGTCATTACAAGTGCTGGGGGCAGAGATTGATAGATTACTTATATTTTGATAGTAAATAAACAATGGATTGGACAAACAAAAATATATCCGCACTGGTTGAAAGTGATCGTGCTCATCGCAAAGCGTATGTAGATTCGGATTTATTTGAACTCGAGATGGAACGGATTTTTGAGACTCTGTGGGTCTACATCGGGCATGAGAGCCAGGTGAAGAACCCTGGGGACTATTATTTAGCACGTGTTGGTCGACAACCTATGATGATGACACGTGATCATAACGGTAAAATTCATATCCTTTATAATAGATGTCCACATCGTGGGGCTCAACTCTGTACGGCGCGAAAAGGAAACGCTGGACGACGAATTCGGTGTTCTTACCATGCCTGGTTTTTTGATTTGGACGGCAGGCTCGACCAAATTCCAGCTTCGGAGGGTTATGATGGGACTGGCCTCAAAATGGACGCCCCTGAATTTCAGGTGCAAAAGGCAGCCCGTAGCGATAATTATCGCGGTTTTTGGTTCGCCTCTTTGGCAGAAAATGGTCCAAGCCTAAAAAAACATCTGGGTAATGCTACCGTTGCTTTTGATCAATTGATTGATTTAGCACCGGGTGGAGAGACGGAAGTGGTTGGCGACTGTTTCCACATGATACAAAAGTCGAATTGGAAAATTTTTCTCGAGAATCAATTAGATGCTTCTCACCCAGGCGCTACTCACGAATCGACAGGTATCGCCGCTATGGCTGTTGAGAAAGATTTGAGAAATGCGGGCGAAGATCCACCAATTGCATACGGGTTCTTGTCAGATTTTGCGCGTATTGGTATCGATGGCTGGGGAAAATTTGGAACCGTTGCTCATCCACAAGGTCATTGTAGCTTGGAGGGATATATGGGATTACGCCCCGATGATCCCGATACTAATGAGTACGTTGAGCTGATGTATGAGGCTTATGGTGAAAAAAGAGCTGAAGAAATTCTTGGTGTAAATTTACATCATCTCCTCGTATATCCTTGTGTTTCGGTTCAACCATCGTTGCAACAATTAAGAGCTATTCGTCCGTTAAGCCCAGATCGTACATTAACTGAGATTTGGCACTTTAGATTAAAAGGCGCACCGGAGGCCATTTACCAGCGTTCGCTTGGTTACTATTATTTGGTCAATTCCCCATCGACTATGGTTAATGCAGATGATCTCTTTAATTGGAGGAAAGTCCAGCATGGACTAGCATCTCAAGGGGGTGATTGGGTTAGTTTTCACCGGAATGCTGGTTTTGATGTTGTCGAAGGCGATGTTAAGAGGTCTACGCCAGGCTCGATGAGTGAGCTGCCGCTTCGCCATATGATGCAGGTATGGGAAAAATACATGACTTCAAATTCCGGGGGAGTTAAGGATGGATGAGCCAACAAAAATTCTTGCTGATTCCGATCGCTTTAAAATTGCTAATGTCACTATCAAAACCCAACTATCTGTTGAAAAATTTCTCAATCAACAGGCCGAGTTTCTCGATGAAAAACAATGGGACCAGTGGCTTACGCTTTTTACAGATGATGGACATTACTGGATGCCTGCTGAGGAAGATCAGACTGAAGGACAAGGGGTTCCGAATATTTTTTGGGAAAATCTGAATATGATGAAGATGCGCATTAAGCGCAATGAGCACCCTCAAGCACATAGCCAAGCACCCAGCAATCGACTTTGCCATGTCGTCTCCAATGTTATCATCGAAAAAGAATATCCAAATGGGAATGTTATTGTCCGGTCGCGTTTTCATTGTGCTGAATATTTACACTACGAGGTTCGCAATTTCACTGGGAAGTATAGACATTATTTAAGAAAAATTAACGGAAAATATTTTATTGCGTTACAAAGAGTAGATTTGGTGAACCGTGAAGGTCCTTATGATTATGTGTTGCAGTGGTGGTTGTAATACTCTCAAACGTTTTTTTGCATAGGTTAAGTTTGATTCTTTTAAACAGCTGCGTTAGTGGCTGTAGAATTTATTTGTTGAGGGTCACTCGCAGTTTTAGTGGTGTGAATAACTCGTTGAGGGAAAGGTATTTCAATGCCTTCTTCTTTGAACAATTGCCAAATGCGCATGTAAACAGCGCTCTTAATATTCGAAATTCCGTTTTGGGGATCGCGGATCCAAATACGAAGTTCCAAATCAATTGAACTGTCCCCGAAGTTTGTTATAAGGCAAGTTGGTTCTGGAGAAGCTAAAATACGGCCTTCTGTGCGAGCAGCTTTTAAGCATGTTTCAATTGCATGAGGCAAATTGCTCTCATAGGCAATGCCGAGAGCTAGTTTTATACGGACCTCTGAATCAGTAAAAGTCCAGTTAGAAACTCGCTGATTAATGAGTTCTTCATTTGGGATGAGATGTTCGACACCGTCACGAGTAACAACAGACGCATAACGTCCACCTAAGGTATTAACCCAACCGTAAGTGCCTGCCACCTCTATAACATCACCAGGTTTTATTGATTTATCAGCTAATATTAGAAGTCCGCTGATTAGATTAGCGAAAACTTTCTGCATACCAAAGCCAATACCTACTCCGACCGCACCACTGAAAACTGCTAGTCCAGTCAAATCAATACCAACGCTATTCATCGCTGCAACGACAGCGATGGTGATGACAAATATTTTAAATAGTTTGGTAAGTAAAACCTGAACCGATGGGGTCATATTTGGAAGCTTACTCACTCGTTTTTCAAGCATGCGAGATGCCATTCGCGCTAGCCATAACAACACAGCTAATGCCAGCATCCCCTTTATGACGGTCAGGGCTGAAATATGCAGTTCACCAAGGTCCATCGCAACGCTGTCGAGAAACGCGACTGTTTGATCCATTAAATTCAATATATTCAGGGCGGCAATTGTCCAGGCCGTAATTGAAATTAGCTTTGACCAACTCTTGTCGCGTATAAGCGTGGCTGTTAGGCGAATTATAATCCAGGCTGTGATAAGACTAACAGTTACCGTTAGAAGGTGATGAGGCCATCCAGCATATTCGGCGACCAGTGACGAGATCCATTGAAGCAGTATCCACACAAATGGTAAGGCAATGAGCGTTGCAGCTTCCGCAAATTTAGAGCCCCAGAACTCAGCTTCCTTCCATTCGCTAAAATTAGAAATAGTTTTACCGGTTCTGGTAATCCAGGGAATTATGATGGGTCGTATTAACCAGGCAGCCATGAAGGCACCAACAATGATGATCAACTGACTGAGACTGCTGATCACGAATACTTCTGAAAACAGTAATTCCCTAAATGCTACAAACTGGGTCTCAATATATTGAAGGTCGAAGAGTTTTCGCATTTCTTATCATGTTCCCCATCATGGGTTAGGTGCAATTCGATAGGAGAATGACAGAAACCAATGAAAGACCGGTTAACGCATCGCGTTAGAAATTATAACACTGATCGGTTTAATATGTTGATCAGTTCAAAAAGCTGCTTGGGTTGGATTTTTTGAAATCAGCTCTTTTCCTACGATTTTTATCTCTTGATTTTTTATTTTGGTTGTGTTGTCATCGAGATCGTGAGAGTGGCGTCTCAAAAGAACCTTCATAAAATCAACCTTAATTGTTCATAAAAATTGGTTGAAAACAGGGAGAGTAGATATGACAACCGTTACCCTTACCGTGAACGGGAGTAAAGTGTCGGCTGAAACTGAAGCGGACCGCCTTCTCGTTGATTTTATTAGAGAAACAATTGGGTTAACTGGTACGCATATTGGCTGTGATACAAGTCAGTGTGGCGCCTGCGTCATTATGGTGAATGGCAAGTCTGTTAAGAGCTGTACCATGCTCGCAGTGCAGGCAGAAGATGCTGAGATAACCACGGTTGAGGGACTAGCTGAAGGTGATGAATTACATCCCATGCAAAAGGCATTTCATGAACATCATGCTTTACAGTGCGGCTTCTGCACACCTGGAATGGTGATTAGTGCGATAGACTTAGTTAACAATAATCCTAAGCCCTCAGAATTAGAAATACGTGAGGGTCTTGAGGGTAATATCTGTCGGTGTACAGGTTATCATAACATTGTTAAAGCGATTGAAGCTGGAGCGGCCTTAATGAAGGAGTAAAATATGCCAGATGGAACAACAGGAATTGGAGCCTCGGTACTTCGAAAAGAAGATCGTCGCTTTTTAACAGGCAGAGGAAAATATACGGACGATATTAACCGCCCAAACCAGACTTACGCCTATTTTCTTAGGAGTTCGGTAGCACATGCGCGTATAAAGAAAATAAACGTTAGTGCTGCGCTGAAATCAGAAGGCATAGTTGCCATTTACACGAATAAGGATTTGGAAGGTATTGGCGGATTACCTTGTGGTTGGGCTTTGACGTTTCAAAATGGTGACCCTATGGTTGAGCCTTCTCACCCAATTCTTGCAAGTGAAAAGGTGCGCCATGTAGGGGATCCAATCGCTGTTGTTATAGCGGAGACAAAGAAACAGGCAAAAACTGCAGCAGCCAGTATAAAGGTTGACCTTGAAGAACTTCCAGCCGTGGTTGATATGGCATCGGCCATTAAAGGTGAAACTGCAGTCCACGATGAGGCGGCTGATAACATCTGTTACGATTGGGCTATTGGCGATAAAGATGAGGTTGGTAAAGTCTTCGATCAAGCTTACCATGTAACCAGTATTGAGATCGTCAACAACAGGTTGATTCCAAATGCAATGGAACCAAGGGCAGCAATAGGAGATTTCGACCCGTCAACGGGTGATTATACCCTTTATACAACTACTCAGAATCCACATGTTATTCGGTTGCTGATGGGAGCTTTTGTACTCCAGATTCCCGAACACAAATTACGCGTCGTAGCGCCTGATGTGGGGGGAGGATTTGGTTCAAAAGTTTTTCACTACGCCGAAGAGGCAATGGTCACTTGGGCGGCGGCCCAACTCAATCGCCCTGTTAAGTGGACTGCGGAGCGCTCAGAAAGCTTTATGTCTGATGCACATGGTCGTGACCATGTGACCAAAGCCGAACTTGCCCTTGATAAGGAGGGTAAATTTTTGGGACTTCGTGAAGAAACTTATGCAAATATGGGTGGATACCTCTCAACATTTGCTCCAGCCATCCCCACTTATATGCATTCTGTTCTTATGGCAGGAGTCTATAAAACGCCTTTAATATATAGCAATATTATTGCCGTATTTACCAATACGGTTCCAGTGGATGCTTATCGAGGAGCCGGTAGGCCAGAGGCTACTTACATATTGGAGAGGTTGGTGGATCGAGCAGCAAGGGAAATGGGAATTGATCAGGTAGAGATCCGTAGGAAAAATTTCATACCCTCAGATGAATTTCCTTATCAAACACCGGTGGCATTAGAGTATGATTCCGGAAATTACGAGGCGACACTGGCTACGGCTCTTGAAAATAGTGACAGCAAGGGATTTGAAAAGAGAAAGGCTGATTCGGCTAAAGACGGAAAGTTGCGTGGCATAGGATATTCGACATATGTGGAGGCCTGCGGTGCAGCGCCGTCCGCGGTTGCTGGTGCATTAGGGGCTCGTGCCGGATTATATGAATGTGCGAACATTCGAGTTCATCCGACCGGCAGTATTACAGTATTCACTGGCAGCCATTCACATGGTCAAGGACACGAAACAGCCTTTGCTCAACTTGTTTCAGAGAAGCTGGGTATGCATACAGATGACATTGATATTGTGCATGGTGATACATCCCAAATACCATTTGGGATGGGTACGTATGCATCTCGCTCCTTAGCTGTTGGAGGAACGGCAATTGTTAATGCGGTAGATAAAATAATTGATAAGTCTCGAAAGATAGCAGCTCATATTCTGGAAGCGGCTGAAGTGGATATTGAATTTGATAGTGGCACGTTCAAAGTTTCAGGTACTGACAAATCTTTAAGCTTTGGCGAGGTAGCATTGGCTGCTTACGTTCCGCATAATTATCCATTAGAAACATTAGAACCGGGACTTGAGGAAACATCGTTTTACGATCCTACAAATTTTACCTATCCGGGTGGTTGCCATGTTTGTGAAGTCGAAGTGGATCCTGGCACCGGCGTGGTTAAGGTTAAGAGCTTTGTGGCCGCTGATGATCCTGGCACTGTAGTAAATCCAATGATTGTTGAAGGCCAGGTTCATGGAGGATTAGCCCAAGGTATTGGACAGGCATTAATGGAAGGTTGTACTTACGATGAAAATGGACAGCTGATTACAGGATCGTACATGGATTATACCATGCCAAGGGCTGCCGATTTGCCATACTATGTCGTGGGCACAGAGTCATCTGAATGTACTCATAATCCACTTGGAGTTAAGGGTATTGGAGAAGTTGGTGCCATTGGCGCTCCGCCTGCTGTAATCAATGCGATCGTTGACGCGCTTTCACATCTTGGTGTGACCGATGTTCCTATGCCCGCAACCCCTCAGGTTGTGTGGCGGGTCATCCAAGACGCTTCTTAATAGGAGAGAGAATTATGTCTGATGTTAATTATACTGTGGCCTCATCAGTGGATGATGCCGTAAAGAAGCTTAGCAATGCGAGTGATGGTAATTTACTTGCAGGTGGCATGACATTACTCCCAGCAATTAAACTTGGTTTAAATGATCCATCTGATTTAATTGATTTGTCCGGAGCGGATCTGAATGGAATTCAAGTAAATGATCGCGAAGTTATAATTGAGGCCATGACCCGCCATGTGGAGGTGGCTACTTCGAAGAAAATAAAAAAAGCTATTCCTGCACTGTCTCAGCTAGCTTCTAGAATAGGGGATCCGCAAGTGCGGAACAGGGGCACAATTGGAGGATCTATAGCAAACAATGATCCCGCGGCTGACTATCCTGCGGCTTGCTTGGGACTTGGTGCCACCATTGCGACTAATAAGAGAGAAATTAGAGCGGACGATTTCTTTACGGGCTTATTTGAAACTGCTCTTGATAGTGAGGAATTAATAACATCTGTTAAATTTCCAGTACCTGAAAGAGCCGGCTATGAAAAATTCCCAAATCCTGCCTCAAAATATGCATTGGTTGGTGTGTTTTTGTCTAAAGGTTTTGGAGGTGTTCGCGTTGCCGTCACGGGAGCTTCATCAAGTGGGGTCTATCGAGAGGTTAATTTTGAAGAGGCGCTGAGCTCCGAGTTTAAATCTCAGGCTCTTGGGGGTATGTCTGGCGATCAAACAATTATGACCTCAGATATTCATGCATTAGCGGACTATAGAGCCCATTTGGTTGGGGAAATAGCCCGTCGAGCCGTTGCAAATTGTGTTTAATTGGTCATATTTATTGGGACATGTCTTAAAGACCTAACTCATTGTTTTGCTCAACCCATTTTGCTTGGTAGGTAGAGCGCAATTTCTGGAAAGTATACGATAAGGGCGATTAAAGCCACTTGAGCAATAACGAACGGCAAGACGCCTTTATATATTTTGCTGAGGGGGACCTCCTGTGCCATTCCTTTTATGATGAAGACATTCATGCCAACCGGGGGCGTGATTAATCCAAGCTCAACAACCATTACGACAATAATTCCAAACCAGATGGGGTCAAAACCAAGGTTTGCAATTACAGGAAAAAAGATCGGTATAGTAAGCAGGATCATAGCAAGTGAATCTAAGGCACATCCCATAATTAGATATATCAATAAAATAATTAACATTATCACCGTACTTGAAAATGGAAGAGATTCGATCCATACGCCGATTGCATCCGGTACGTTACTCAATACCAAAAAATAATTGAACACTATGGCACCAATCAAGATGGTAAAGATCATGGCCGAGGTTTGTACTGTTTTCATTAGGCAATCGATAAAGATTGACCAGGTCATTGTTCTGGCCAATAGGGCTAGAGCAAGTGCACCCGATGCACCAATGCCGGCGGCTTCTTCTGGTGAGAATATGCCCGTGTAAATACCGCCAATGACGAGAAGGAATAATACAACAGTTCCCCAGACATCTTTTAAGGCGACTATCTTTTGCACAAAAGTTGTTTTTTCACCGCGTGGGCCAGCATCCGGGAATATTCGAGTTACAATAGCAACAGTTGCCATAAAAAAAATAATTGTTAGTATCCCCGGAAGAAATCCAGCTATGAATAATTCCCCGATGTTTGTTTCGGTTAGGATGCCATAAAGCACTAGAATTACACTCGGCGGAATAAGAATACCTACCGTACCGCCGGCAGCGATTGAACCGGTTGCAAGGCTGTAATCGTAGTTGAAGCGTTTCATTTCGGGTAGCGCTACTTGTGTCATTGTTGCAGCAGTTGCTATGCTCGAGCCACAAACTGCGGCAAATGCGCCGCAGCCTCCAATCGTGGCCAGCGCTAAGCCGCCACGGCGATACCCGAGCCAGGTATTGCAAGCACGGAATAAGGCCTCGCTTAGACCAGAATTACTTGCAAAATAACCCATGAGAATAAACATGGGCACTACGCTTAAATTAAATGTGATTGGTGTTTCATAGGCTGTTTGACCGAGTAGGTTAAGAGCCGCATCAAAACCAATTAACACCACGCTTCCCAAAAATCCTGTTGTAGCCATGGCAAACCCAATTGGAAGGCCAATCGCGAGCAATAAAAATAAAAGTAAAAATATCAGAATTGAAAGTGTTATAGGATCCATGGCACTGACTTTATCCCGCTGATGCACCTGAGTCTGGGGCAATAGCAGTATCAATTCCTGTTGCCATACGACCGGTTAAATAAATGTAAAGAAGTAATGACGTGACCATCAACATGCTTGAAAATGCCATAATAAAGGCATAGGGCCAAACAGGCACTTCCCCGATTTGCGTCAGATCACCATTAACTAACCTAGAGTGAGCATAAATCCATAAGCGCCAGCTGATCAGCAATGTTATAACGAGAGCGATGATTCCAGTGATGAAATCTAAAACAGCCTGTATTCTCGGGGATAAGTTAATAACAAGTATGTCAACGCGTATATGTCCACGAAGAAAGGTTGTGTATCCAATACCAAGATAAATCATCATACCCATGATAATTTCGGTAACTTCGACTGAAACTGCAATGGGATGGCAAAACCAACAATCCCAATGGCTTAAAGCACGGCCAATCACATCAAACAAGGTCAGGAACATCATGCCAGCTAGGCCAACCGAACCTATGCGAGCGAGCCACAATGTGACCCGCTCGTTAAGGTAGCCTAAAGATCCATTCGTTTGAGTGGTCATATAGAAGGTTTAACCCTTCATCATTGACAACAATTCACTCAAAAGAGCTTCGCCGTTTAGTCCTTTTTTATTGGCTTTAGCAATCCACCCAGCTTTAACCGCTTTGAGAGCTTTAGCCCAAGCTTTTTGATTTGCTGACGAAATAGTCTGGATTTTATTTCCCGCATCTTGAGCCGCTTTTTTACCTACCTTATCAGCTGCATCCCATCCTTGGCCAATCAATTTAGAACCGGCAGCTCCGCCTGCTTTTTTGAAGTCGTCTTTTGCCCAGCCAGGAAGGCCATCCCATTTCTTCTTATTCATAGCGACATAAAAAGAAGTGGTATACAGGCCGCCGGGTACTTCAAGATGATATTTGACGAGTTTTGCTAGTTTAAACCCTTTCACCGCCTCATATGGAAAGAAGGCGGCATCGGTAGTACCTCTTTGAAGGCTTTCGTGAGCTTTTGTCGCTGACATTGCAACAGGCACAGCTCCAAGACTTTTTGCTATTAGTACACCCCCGCCGCCAACTCTGATTTTTACACCCTTAATGTCGGCAAGAGATTTTATTTCTTTCTTACTGTGTAAAAGACCAGGCCCATGTACGAACGCTGAAATTAATTTTGTACCTTTAAATTCTTTTTTATCGAAGCCGTGCTTGGTATACCAGTTGTGGAGACCTGGGCTTCCTGCTTCAGAATTTGGGGTAGCAAAAGGAACCTCAGCCATACGGAATATTTGATGGCGGCCCGGGGTATAACCGGAGACCCCCATTACTACGTCGCGGATACCATTTTTAGCAAGGTCATATTGCCCCGGTGGTTTTGCTGGGGAGTTTTTGGTCACTGTAATTTTTATTTTACCCCCAGATTGTTTTTCGATCGAATCCGCGAATCGACGGAAAGTTTTTGTCCAATGATGGAAAGGGGGAAGCCAGTTAGTAAATTGGAGGTTTACGTCTGCCGCGTCTGCAGGTTGAATACTCATAGAGCCGCCGATTACTATAGCACCCGCGAATAACACTCCCGTGGTTGATTTTCTCATTATAATCTCCTTATAAGTTACAAATCCCAGCACTATTGCTGTGAACGCTTAACTTAATAGTGTGCACTAGTGAGAATTTATTCTCAGTTACAATGGTTTATATTAACTAAATGAGTGATAATCAAGAATATCTGTTGCCCTAAATCCAATTAAATTTTTTTAAAGTCTTGGACAGTAGATGAAATTTTTGTCTATTTTTTTCCTCTATTTCGTTTGAATTTATATTTAGTTGAATTTATCTTAAAAGATACCGGGTTACCAGGTGCCAATATAGACAGGTTTTTTGACCTCGTCATCAAGCGACCATCGCGCGCGTTTCTCCATCGCCTTTTCGCTGAATGTCGTTCGAAATTTCCTCCGACGCAAAAATTCAAACATATGCCCTCGCATATTAGTTCGGATATTTTCATATGAAGGATCTTCACCCAAATCGCGTAACTCTCGCGGATCATTCCTTAGATCGAATAACTCAGGTCTGAATGCTTCATGGTGGATGTATTTCCAGTCCTCCGTGCGAACCATGGTACCTCGAGCTTCACTTGGTTTAATTCCAAATTCCCAACTGGCAAAACGGGCTGCATACTCCGATTCACTGATAACGTAGGATCTCCAGTCCTTTGGTGTTTCTCCCTTGAGGAGAGGAATTAGGGATCGTCCTTCCAAAATATGCTCGGGAACTTCACCTCCAACGGCCTCGATGAAAGTAGGCACCAAATCAATGGCCTCAACAAAACGTTCGTCAATTGTCCCTCGGGTTGGATCAGCTAGTTCATCTGGATTATAAATAATCATGGGAATTCGTACGCTTTCTTCGTGGAACAGATCTTTTTCGGCCATGTAGTGGTCACCCAAATAGTCCCCATGATCTGATGTAAAGACAATCATCGTATCATCCATTCTTCCTGTCTCTTCCAATAAAAAGAATAAACGTCCCAGATGATCGTCAATTTGTTTTATAAGCCCCATATAGGCTGGAATTACATTATTACGCGCTTCATCGCGCGAAAATGTTTGGCTATCAGATTTATCCATAAAAAACTTGAATACCGGATGTCCATTCTCTTTTTCGCTTGGGTGCCGATTGACTGCGATCATGTCATTGTGGCCGTACATATTGTGATATGGCGCAGGTGCGACATAAGGCCAATGAGGTTTTATATAACTTAAGTGCAAGCACCACGGTTTATCACCTGTCTCCGTGACAAATTCCATAGCCCGGTCTGTCATGTAGGCTGTTTCTGAATGTTCTTCTTTAACTCGCGCTGGTAGATGATTATTTCGAAGATACCATCCTGAAAGTATTTCACCGTCGGGTCCCTCATGCGAATTAGAAAAATCATGCCAAGGATTTTTTCCTTCATAGCCTTGTGCATTGAGATACCTGTTGTATGCCAGGTCATCTGGTGCAAAATCATCATTGCCCCAAAGCCCATCGTCGCGCTCATAGGGTTCAAAACCGCATTCGCTGGCAAACACTCCATAAGCTGAATGAGGGTCAATCCCAAGCCTCTTCATGGCAGCAATATCTGCTGTCATGTGTGTTTTACCAATTAGAGTAACACGGTAATCCAATGGTCTTAAATAATCGCCTATAGTTTGCTCACCTAAATTCAACGGGACACCGTTCCAGGTGGCACCATGGGTGAAACAATAACGACCAGTATAAAAACTCATGCGCGAGCCTCCACAAATTGGGGCCTGACAATAAGCTTTTGAATACAAAACACCCCGTGCGGCTAAGGCATCAATATTTGTTGTTTCAAGTCGGTGGTGTCCAGCGCAAGAGAGGTAATCTGCCCGCAACTGGTCGCACATAATGAAAAGAATATTTTTTACCTTGGCCACTCTTTTAAATTGATCCAGAAAAATTAGGCATTGCCGCGTTTTTCTCGATACAAACCTAATTTTGTCTGTACGACTTTATCAGAAAAACTAAAGATGATTGAATCTTCGTCTGCTTCAATTCTGTGAGGATACCAACAAGGTACCACAAAGATATCCTTGTTCTCCCAGTCAATACTTTTGGTAGCTTCATCTTTACCCACGATGATGCGGCCTGAACCCTCAATAACAGAATAAGTTGTGTTCTCAGTAGTTTGATATTTTTTAGTTTTAAATCCTTTGGGCAATAGTTGAAGAAAAGTAGAAATTGTTGACATGGCAGCACCGCCACTTGTTGGATCTATGTATTCAAGTTTAAGTCCGTGATAGGGATCCCACTCAGTTGTTTTACTAAGCTTTTCCAAAGTTTCACGAGATTTTGAATAAGGATAGCTGAAAATGGGCGAATCTAAGCGGTCCGGTTCTTGACTAACAGGCCTCATATTGCTTCCATAGCGGTCTAGACTATCTCCGTGCGGCTGCCCTTCAGGAAACTGTTCATCGGTATAATGTTCCATGAACATAGCCCCAATATGTCTTACTAGGGGTAAGTCCAATCCGTCCATCCAGACGACGGGATCATTCCCTTCATTACCATGATCATGCCAAGCCATTGAAGGTGTAATTATAAAATCCCCTGGTTCCATATAAGTTTTTTCGCCGTTTACAGCGGTATAACCTCCAGACCCCTCAACTATAAATCTTAGTGCAGCCGGCGAGTGTCGGTGTGCACGAGCGATTTCACCCGGCATGATTAACTGCAATCCAGCGTACATATTCTCTGTAATCCTAGCTCTACCCTCCAAGGCAGGATTTTCAAGCATTAAAACCCTTCTTTCTGCCTCTTCAGCTGTGATTAATGTTGCAGAATGTAGTAAGTCTTCTCTAATTTTAGAATAATCCCACAGATTGGGAATCGCAGTAATTACTGGTTCTGGTGTTACTAGATGTGCAAGGTTTTCCCATAATGGGGCGCAACTATTGCCTCTCAGTTTTTTATAGTAAACCTTGCGCTCAGCACTAACCGACTTTTTACTATTTATCGGAGTGTCCATTAATATAACCTTTTACGAGCCGTGGCCCCCTAATTGGTTTGATTTACAATTACTATTGCATTCTTAAAAAAATAGTCTCGTTGTAATATAATATTTACAATATAGTTAAAATTATTAGGGTTGCAATCAATTCAGGTTAGGCGATTTCAGTTCATTGATGAGCTAAATACTATAAAATTTGGAATAATTCGAGATTTACATATCTCGGTGTCAAACCGGAAAAAACTCTATTGCCCGTAAAGGCATAGTTCTTTCTGTTTTTTTTTTGTCAGACCAAGTGAGACTATGCGATGAGATTCTGCCAGCAGTGATTTTAGGTCATTATGTGAAAGCCTCCTTTCTGTGTAATCCTGTTCTTCGTAATACTGTAGCCACGTCATTCCTCGCGATGCAAAATAGGGAGCAGGTCGCAGGCCTGGTTCATCTTTTAAACATTCAAAAGCGATCTCAGAAACCTTAAACGTTATACCGGTATTTTTCCCCTCGCCCCAACGGCCAATAGCAAAGACTTTTTCTCCAACCTTCCAAACGTGAGAGCCGCGCCATTGAACAATATAGGCTGTCATAGGAAGTAATATGCAGAATTTGTTAAATTCATTAAGGTTCATTAGTAATTATCCCAGCCAAGACGTTGAGTGACATAGTTTGACTTATCCAAAAAAATTTAACACAAAGCTTATCATAAATAAACGAAGCAAAATCCGAGCAACCAGAAATTAAAAATGAAAGATATTATTATGAATGCAAGGGCCGCAAGTAAAGAGCCTAGCTGGAAAAGCTTATTTACGGGTAAATTGCTTCTTCCATCTATCATAATTAATTTTGGCATCCTCCTTTATGCTATAAATACGTTCATAATACTGACAATAATGCCAACAGTCATTGAAGATATTGGCGGAACTTCGCTCTATGTATGGCCAGTCATGATTTTTACGGTTGGTGCAATTGTAGGAGCAGCGAGTGCGGGACCCGTAAGGGTCAGATATGGAGAAAGGGACGGTTTCATAATTGCGGGCGCAATGTTTTTAATTGCGAATTTAGGCGCAGCTTATTCCCCGAATATTGAAATTCTGATTTTCTGGCGGCTGCTTCAAGGGCTGGGAGGAGGACTAATTATCGCTCAATCATTCGGTGTGGTTGGGACAATTTATCCGTCACATCTGCGCACTCGGATCTTATCTGTAATTTCGACAACCTGGGGACTGGCGACGGTCGTTGGGCCAGCTTTTGGTGGTATTTTTGCTGAACTAGGTTCTTGGCGCTTGGCCTTCTGGGCCATCGTGCCCCTTACTTTCTTGTTTTGTGTTCTCGTGTGGTATCACATTGAAAATATAGGGAAGGAGGGTCTAACTACTAAATTTCCCATCACCAGACTTTTCTTAATTGCATTTGGGATACTGAGTGTTGGGTTAACTTCACAAACTGGCGAAAATATATATAGAATTGCTTTGATTGTAGCTTCAATTGCTATGCTCGCATATGCGCTGCGGCGAGATGCATCCTCGGCTAATCGGATGTTTCCCAAGAAGACGTTGATTCCAAATTCAGCGATTGGGTCTTCTTATTGGTTTGCTATATTTTTTACCTGCACTTTTGTTTTCGCAATAATGTATTCTACCCTGTACCTTCAAATCCTTCACGATCAGACGCCCATAATTGCGGCTTACATTAGCGCTGCTTTATCATTTTGTTGGACGTTTGCTGCAATAGCAAGTGCTTCCTGGACTGGGTTGAAGGCAAAAGTTGCCATTATTGGTGGTGGTATCCTAATGGTTTTTGGAGCCATTGGTTTGGCAATATTTGCTGTCAATGGACCGATAATTTTAATAATTCTCTCTTTGGGTCTAATGGGACTTGGGATTGGATTTTCAAATATACACGTTATGGCGTTATCAATTGATTGTGCTGATGAGGACGATATTACTTTGGTGGCTTCTTCTATTCAGACAATCCGGAACATTGGATTGGCCTTTGGTTCGGCTTTGGCTGGTTTAATGGCTAATACAGCGGGGCTTACGGAGGGGGCGTCTGCCGTCATCGTATCAAGGGCGGTTGACCTTATTCACATTGCAGATATTTTTCTAGCTATTTTAACAGTCGTTTCGATGATAACTTTCATTATTTGCCAACAGAAAGAAATAGGAAATCACTGATGTCCACTTATTTTGGCATGTAGTGGTTTTGTTTTCTCGTATCTTTCCTGTTGTTCCTTTGTCGACTCGGTTTGGTATTTTTCTTTCCAGTCTGAATAGGGCATACCGTATACCGCTTCACGCGCTTGATCCATATCAAGCTCTACATTCAGCTCATTTGCAGCTGCCAGATACCATTTCGACAGGCAGTTTCGGCAAAACCCAGCCAGATTCATGATATCAATATTTTGCGCGTCTGTGCGTTTTTGCAGATGCGCTATAAGGCCTCTGAAGGCCGCTGCTTCAAGTTCTGTTTTAGTTTGATTATCCATTCGAAACTCCTCTTAAGTACTAGGAAAATTTTCACATGCTTTAGTCTATAATGCAAAGGCCTTTTGTTAAACGCCATTTAGGACTTGCTCACAGGTTATCCCCAATTTATTGACAAACTATACACAACTTTTAAACAAATCTTTAGATAATTAGTATCGAAACAGTAATTTTGATTAATCCTATTTTTATGTTAGACTATCGTGCAACGTCTCTGAGAATTAACGTTTTATAATTCTTCAAATTATTGGGAGTTGGATATGGCCAAGGATGCATCTGGATCGGCAGATTGGCGCAATAATCGAAGCAATGAGAATACGGCTATAGAGGTCGTGCATGATGCAGATAATAGCAATGCAAACCCTGTTGATAGAGGATTTCCTGAGAGCTCAGACGCTCAACACTGGTCTGGGCCCAATGAGCCAACATCTGCTGATTATTTCGAGGCACCTGAATTTGACTTACCTTTCTACGCACGTTATCGCCTACTTACATTAGCAGCAGCTATTTTTACCATTGCCTGGTTAATATTCTCGATAGGTTTTTCAATTAATAGCTTATCTACCGCAGATTTTTTGCAGTTACTCCCCCACGAGCTCGGTGGTTTAGCAGCTGGGATCATGACACCAATAGCATTAATTTGGATCGTTGTTGCTTTCTTTGAAAAAACTAGAATTTACCAGACTGAAGCTCAGGCCTTACGATGGAATTTGAGTCAGATGATCTATCCATCAGCGAATGCGGAAACCCGCGTGGCTGAAATTTCTCAGGCCTTACGTACCCAGACGTTGGCGTTGACCCGGGCCTCTCAAGATGCTGGGTTGCGTGCAAGTGATGCGACTGACCTAATTAAAAGGCAAACTGCGGCACTTGCTGTTGCATCTGAAGAAGCAGCAGTGAAAGCGGATAGTGCTGGTGAAAAATTACGACAGCAAGCAGAGGATTTGGTAAATGCGTCGGATCAGGCTATTGTTCGGGCACGAGAAGCCGGAAATGTACTGCACCATCAAAGCCTTGACTTGATTAATGTGTCCCAAAAGGCGGCCTCTAGAACTGAAGACATCACTAGTACATTGCAAAAGAGCGGTGAAGATTTGATGCGTGTTGCCGAAGAGTCCTCTAAGAAAGCCCATGATACTGCCGAGCTGTATAGAACCCGTTCCGAAAATATGGCAGAGATTTCAGTTGATGCCGCGACACGTGCGGAAAAAATGAGTAATGACCTAACGAGCAACACGGAGGCGCTTACAGGAGCGACTGAGTTGGCTGTCCAGCGGGTTTCGGCAACTACTGAGAACTTACGAGAATATGCTCAGGACATGAAACTTCAATCTGACCAAATGACGGTTCAATCTGATACACTAACGTCACAACTAACCAAACAATCAGAGAATCTAACCGATGCGATCGAAAAAGCGACTGCGCAGACGTCAACAATTGTCGCGGCTATTAGTACGGAGACTCGTAATCTCGGTGCTCGAACCGAAACAATAATGTCTCAAGTTAAGCAAGTGGGGGATGAGCTTAGAGGAGATACAAAAGGACTGCTCGCAGCAGGTGACATGGCAACAGAACGCATCGGTGAAGTTGCAGATAAATACCGTCAACACATTGATAAGCTAGAAGAATCAACGGATCAGGCTTCTGCAAAAACTCTTGCGGTAGCTGCTCAAATAGATGATGTACGAAATGTTCTTGAAAAAACGATTGATGAAACATCAGAGAAAATAGACAAAATAACAGAGACACTTGCCGTTAAAGGTGAGGCACTTTCTTCCAGTTCAGAAAAAGCTGTTGGGGAGATCAGTGAGGTCGGTGACGAGTTACAAAAGAAATCAGACCATATGGTTAAATTGAATGATTTAGTTATTTTGCGTATGGGTAACACGTCGGAAGCGATTCGCAAACGGACAGCTGAACTAACAGACGCCTCAAAGGAAATTAACCTTCAAATCGATTCGGCATCAGAACGTTTAAGCCAGGCTCGACTTGATCTTAAGGATGTTTCAGATAGTAGCGTCGGTAACGTTGACAAGGTAGTTGCTGCACTTCGTAGGGACCTTCAGGAGCTTCTTCACGTTGCTGGAAATGTTGGTGATGTGAACAGCAACTTTAGTAGTCGTCTGTCTGAGCTTACATCCGAGTCGGCCGCAGCTACTGACAAGCTGCAAAAGCTTGGTGAGCAGGTAGACGATAAAATTAGAGAGATTTCTTTAGCTTCCGAAAATGCCGGCGAGGGTATTGCAGAAATCAGTGATAAACTGACTGAGCAATCACGATTTTTGAATAATGCTTCTGCAACGGCGGTTGAAAAAGTTAGTGAGGTTACGGAAGTGCTGCGTGAGGGAGAAGAGAGTTTAAGCGCAGTGTCTTCTAAAACAACGGATCGTTTGCGTTCTATAGGGTTTGTTTTAGATCGGCGTACGAAGGAATTATCTGAAGCCGCAAATGAAGCGAGTGAAAAGGTAAATAGCGTTGCAGAAGTTCTAAAGCAAAATGCCACTAATCTTTCTGTATCATCGACCAAAGCAGTTTCAGATATTGATGTTGCTGGAGAGACAATGGCTTATCGTTCGGCAGAAGTGTCCGGATCAGCCGACAAGGCGGCTCGTTTAATAGGGTTGGTGACGGATGCGTTAAGGCAACAATCTCGTGATCTTAGCCGAAGGACGGATAATGCTGCAGATCAGATAGAGAATGTCGGAGAGAAACTTCACCAGCGCTCCCGTGAACTGACCGATATAACGGATGATGCCGTCATGCGAATGGATGAGACTTGGGAGACGCTTGAAGATCGTGCCGATAAAATGCGTATTCTGTCGAGCGATTTAATAGGTCAAGTCAGTGAAGCTGCCTCTGCTCTTCATGACCGTTCCCAAGAATTAGCTTCAGCTTCTGACAGTGCTGTTTCAGATGTTGGGTCTGTTGGCGATACGTTGTTGCGCCAATCGCGTGAAGCAGCCACGGCGGCAGATGAAGCTGCTACCCGTTTGACCCGTATCGCCGAAGATCTAAATAGCAATTTTGGTGAAATCAAAGGTAGTTCTGAAGATACCGAAGAACGCCTCAATCAAATGGGCGCAAATTTTCGCCAGAGGGCAGAGGAGTTTGCTCAGTCTGCAATTGAATCCAATTCCCACGTTCAAGCTTTTGCGGATACGTTGCAAGAAAGAAGTTCACAGATCTTGGGGGTTTCAGATGAGGCTTCAGCAAAAGTCGAAGCAGTCGGCGGAGCTCTTCAAGAACGGTCTCGCGAAGTTGCCCTTGCTGTTGACCGGGCTGCAAAACTCTTATCAGCTGTTACGTCTGGGCTTCAACGTCATTCGGATGAAATACATTCAGTTTCTGATAGAGCAGTTGAAAAAACAAAAGATGTTAATGAATTTTTGAAAAGCGGGGCAGATGAGTTATCGCGCATTTCCGATCAGAGTGCTGAACGCCTCGAAGATACGAGCAACGCTGTTCGGCAACGACTCGATGATCTCACTCTTTCGTCTGATAGGGCTATCGCTAAACTAGGAGGCGCTGCAGATATGATGGGAGTACGTGCTGACCAAATGGCTGAAACAGCGCGGGTTGCTGCAGATGCGACGAGGTCGGCTCATGAAGCCATGAAGGAAACAGCACATTCAACAGGAATGTCTGCGGAGGATAATTTAAATAAATTAAAAGCAATAAGTGATGCATTGCAGAAGCAAACAAGGGATGTTGGTGAGGCATCTTCGCGGTTGTCACAAAATATGGGTGGAGCTGGAGCCGGTCTTCGTCAACAGCTTCAGGAACTAACAAAGACTTTTAATGAAGCCTTGAATGGTATTAATATTGTTGGAGACAATGTCACTCGACGAGCTAGTGAGGCAAGTAAAGCCTCAAATCGGGCTATAAGTGACATGGAGTCTTGGGGGCAAACAATTAAGAAGGGTACTGACGATTTAAGCACCGCTTCGAGCAAGTTGGCTAAAGATGCTAAGGAAGTTGCAGACAGTGTTGCTCGTCAGACTGTTGATTTATCGCGAACCTCGCAGCAAGCAGCTGAAATTACGGACGCTCTCAAAGATTTGACTACAAAATCAGGCCATGAGGATTTTCTACGGCGAATGGCTTTAGTTTCCGAGGGGCTTGAATCAATTGCTATAGATATTAACAGGATCATGGAGACGCGAATTACGGAGGAAGACTGGAAACGCTATAGTAAAGGTGATAACAGCGTTTTCTTGCGCAAAATTCTCGGAATGCGGAACAAAGCGAGGTTAGCTAAAATTAATCAACTTTATAGGAACAATCCTGACTTTCGAAATTATGTGACTCGTTATTTAAAGCAATTTGATGAATTGATTGAAAGCGCGCGCCGCAGTGGCCAAGAGGGAGTATTGGGGGCCGGGTTTATGACTTCAGACGCTGGAAAGGTCTACATGATCCTACAATCAGCATTATCGAGAGAGTTTGGTGGTGAGGCCCCTTCTCCAGATTCATCTGTCTAGGCTTTAGACATTTTTATAGCCCGTTCGACAATGACGTCTTGTAGAATTGGGTCGGCGCTTATTGGTGGGCACAGCCATAAATTTTTTCCAGCACTTTTAATTGGCCCTACCGGGACACTGGTCGTAATGCAATAATTTGTGGTATTTGGATCAAACCCCATCTTTTTTGCTAGGTCCTCTCTCTCATGATTTCCCCCAGAAAAAAGGTAGCTTATGGCTATCGCATTTTTTGATTCACAATAGTTGTACCACTCAGCAAGGTTGGGGGATTGATCTAGAAATAACGCGACAACGTTTTGACTGGGTCCCGTGCGTTTTATTTTATCCGCGAGCAATCGGGTGTCAATTTCGGATTGTGGATTGTTTGTTGAGCCATGCCCGATAATAATTAGCGTGGTATTATTCTTACTTAAACCCGAGACTTCTAGAGTATTTTTTATCAATTCACATAACCTTTTCACTATTTTTGGGTGGGTGCCTACTGGCTCACTATAATAAATAATTTGTCCTTTTTTAGCGGTTTTCGGACCAATAAGCCCTAATTGTTGGGGTATTATTTCTTTGGTGATATCTCCGAAACTTGCAAAACAAGGAACCACATAAACTGTTCCACTCTTTATCGTCGATAATTGGTCGGTCATATAAGGTGCTAATTTTAAAAAACCGGGTTGGACACGTTTAAAAATTTTTCGTTTTTCGATTGCCTCGGCATGGCCCTTAATAAGCCGCGTACTGTCTTGAGCGTTTGAGCGACCGTGGCCTATTACAAGTAATTCTGAGTTGGTGATTTTGTCATTAAACGTAGTCATTTTACTTTCGTAGAAATATTCCAATAAACCTGATACATACGACAAAGGACTTTTATATTATGATTTTCGAATATCTTGGTATACATACTTTGATAAGTATTCATTCAGTTAACACTGCGGCATGATAACGACTATTCAAATTACTGAAAAGAGAAAATGGATTCATTAGATTACATCGAAGTAGCCAAAGATCTTATTAAAAAGGCTAAATTCGACCAGGCGGAAATTTCATTGAGAGCCATTCCAGATTATGAAGAGAATGCAGAAGTACAGCAGTTATTGGGTGTTGTGGCTTTTCAATTGGATCGCACAGTTGAAGCTATTACCTATTTTCAAAAATCAGCTAGAGATCTTACTGATGATGGTTATCTGCAGAATAACTTGGCTCATGCCTACAAATCGGTGGGTAACCTTGAGGCCGCTAAAGAAGCCTTTTATAAGGCAGCTAAACTGCAAATTGACTTCGCAGACCCATTAAATCAGTTAGGGCTTTTATTCAAGGAAGAAGGAAGCCCGGAGAAAGCTGAAAATTTTTTTATTGAGGCCATCGAACGTAACTCAGATCATGCCGCGGCCCATTTTAATTTGGGTGTATTGTTGGAGGATCTCAATCGCCTAACTGAAGCATGCGGACATTATCGGTTAGCCCTTCAAGCCAAACCCAACTATGTAAAGGCCATTAATAACCTAGGTACGGCATTAAAGGAACTAGGCCGCTACAAAGAGGCGGAGCACTTATATCGCAAAGGAATCCAGATTTCGCCGAATACGGTTGAGTTGCATAGCAGTTTAGGCGCATGTCTTTGCCAGGGAGGAAAATATATAGAAGCACGTGAGGAGTTTCTGAAGGCGGCTAAGATTGCACCCGATTTCGTTGTAAATAGATGGAACCTGGGGTTTCTTCAGTTAGCGATGTTAGATATGGATGAGGGGTGGTCTAATTATCGTTATCGCCACACTGTCGATCGTAAACAATTTCCGTTTCCGTCGGCAGCTCTACCGAAAGACTTGGGAGGGCAAGTTATTGGGATTGCTGCAGAACAAGGATTGGGTGACCAAATTTTCTTCTCTCGCTTCTTACCTGAATTGATGGATCGAGGAGCAAGCGTCGTTTTTCAGCCGGATCCTCAATTAAAAAGTCTACTTAGCCGAGTTGAAGAAATTACTGTAGGTGACACCGAGGATCCAGATTTTTCAGTCGCGGATCTACCCTATTTACTTGAAAGTGACATCATAGTTCCTAGTCTTAAGATAAAACCTTTAGAAGATGCTAAACGTGCTATGCAAGAAAGGTTAGCGGAGGCAGGACCTTCACCTTACATTGGAATTACTTATCGGGCCGGTGGAGCGGGTAAAGGTACTTTGAGTAAAATAGCGCCACTCGAAGAGATAGCTTCGATACTCGGTAATATTCGCGCCACTATCATTAATGTGCAACGAGCTCCTAAACCAAATGAATTAAGGCAAATCTCTTCACTTTTTGGAAAGGAAGTTTTTGATTTTTCCGATGTTAATCAAAAATTAGAAGAATCTCTGGCGTTAATGGATTTGTTGGATGATTACATTGGTGTTAGTAACACAAATATGCATTTGCGTATCGCAGCGGGCAGAGTAGCCCGTGTTTTGGTTACACACCCCGGAGAGTTTCGTTGGCAAGTTGATGGTGATGTTTCCCCATGGTTCCCCGGTTTCAGGCTTTACCGACAAAGTGTTAATGGAAGTTGGGATCAAGGATTCGAAAAACTCCGATTCGATATAAAAAAACAATATGAGTAACGCAAAACAATTGCATCAAATGGGCGTGTTAGCATTTGAGTCTGGTAAAATTGAAAAAGCAATTCAATTGCTTGACCATGCTTTAGCAACGGGTGAATCCGGACCAGAGGTTTATGCAGATTCAGGCGTTATTCATCGTGAATTAGGTAAACTGGAAATCGCGCGCGATCATTTGGAAACAGCAATATTGCGCGAACAAAATAATGCAAATTTCCACTACAATCTGGCCTTGGTTTATGGCGATCTTGGAGAGAATGCAGTTGCCCAAGACCTATATGAAAAAGCTATTCGTATTAACCCGGAAATGGCACCGGCATATAACAATCTTGGTAACATAAAAAAAGATAATAGAGATTATGACGGTGCCCTTTCTTGTTATGAGGCGTCGCTTGCTGCTGATCCTGATTATGTACCGGCCCATAAAAACTTAGCGGACTTGTTTGAACGCGCGGGTGACGACAAGGCTGCTAAGAATGTATATAATCAAGCAATTAATTTACGACCTGATATGGGTCTCCGTATAAGAGAGGCTTTGGTGTTGCCGGTAGTAATGAGTTCTGGTGATCAAATTACGGAACATCGGGAGCAACTTACAAACAAATTGGATGAATTACTTGATGCTGATATAAGTCTTGAGGACCCTATTCTAGAGGTCGGAGCCACAAATTTTTTGCTGGCTTATCATGGCCGTGATGATAAGGATATCCAAAGTAAAATCGCAGAACTATATAAAAAAACCTGCCCTTCTTTAATATTTGAAACTTCACACACCCGTAATTGGATGGCGGGTTTAGAAGGAGGCGTGCCACGTGTTGGTTTTGTTTCATCATTTTTTCATGCCCATACAATAGCCATGCTCAATAGGAACTTAATTGGTGGTCTACCAAAAGCACGTTTTGATGTAATTATATTTTCTTTTTCAACGGTGGAGGACGAATGGTCGAGTAAATTCAAGACCGGCAACCAAAAATTTGTGCAGTTACCAAAAAATTTAGCAAGTGCTCGTCAGCGTATCGCAGAAGCGGAATTAGATATATTGTATTTTACGGATATTGGAATGGAACCGTTGACTTATTTTCTAGGATTTGCTCGATTGGCTCCAATTCAATGTGTGTCATGGGGGCACCCTGTCACTACTGGCATACCAAATATTGACTATTTTTTATCCAGTCGCTTAATTGAGCCCGAAAATGCACAAGAAGCTTATAGTGAAAAATTAATAAAATTTGATCGACTTCCCACTTGTGTTTCAATGCCGGGTGAATACGCCGGGCTACAAGAACAAGAACGTTCAGCCGGTCAACGAATCGTTTGTCCACAGTCGCTTTTTAAATTTCACCCTGATTTCGATTCTATGATTGGTGGCATTTTACATTCTTTACCAGATGCGAATCTTCAAATCATTGATGGAAGCCATCCAGCATGGAGTGCATTATTAAAAGAGCGTATGTTGAAAGAACTATCAGATGTGTGTGACCGTATCGAAATAATACCACGGCGAAATAATAAAGGCATCGCTAAGCTATTGCATGCGGCTGATGTGATTCTTGATACCCCGCATTTTTCTGGCGGTATGACTACTTATCAATCTCTTGCGTCGGGTACACCTGTGGTTACTCTGCCAGGTGATTTTATGCGTGGGCGAGTAACCCTAGGTATTTATCAGGAAATGCGGATGATGGATTGTGTATCAGAAAATGTTGAGGGTTATATTGATATTACCAAACGTCTTTGCTTAGACAGCACCTTTGCAAATAAGGTCAGAGACAAGATTTGCGAAAGCCAAGCAGACATTTTTGACAATAGAAAAGCCATTGATCGTCACGCTAAATTTTTTGAAAAGGTGATGTTTGAAGAGTAGCAATATTTCTGGGTTTTTAATTTAAGGCTTTAAACTATATCAATTTAGGTTCCATCAGTTTTGATATAATATACACGCGAATTCGGAGAGTAGAAGAGTTGAAAATTTTGTGTTACCTCATACTTCGTTTTTATTTAAATTATTAGCTAAGCTAACATAACGCGAAATATCACAAAACCGTTCAATAAGGCTTGCGTATTCATTATTAACTCTTGTTATTGTTTTTTTGTGGTTTTGTTCCGGGTCGATAAGCGGAGTTTTTTCGGTTGGTTCGATTAAAGTTCCATCGCAATAGAGAGCATCTAATCCAGTTCTGATAAAACAACTGACTGCATCATCGTAGGTTTCAACGATGGGTTCATTTCGATCATTGAAAGATGTGTTGGTTAATACTGGGCAGCCGGTTAAATCACCAAAGGCCTTAATCAGGTCGTAATAGTCGCTGTTTTGTTCGCGGTTGACGGTTTGTATTCTGCAAGATCCATCGGCATGAGTGATAGTTGGAACCTTATCACGACTATTTTTTTTAACTGTTCCCGCTATAACCATAAACGGACTTTTTATCGGTGATATGAAGTAGCCGGGCATTTGGTCTTCTAGGCAAGAAGGAGCAAATGGTCGGAAATTCTCACGGTGTTTTATCTGCGTATTGAGACGATTTTTCATGTCGGCAGGTCTGGGATCGGCTATGATACTGCGGTTTCCAAGTGCGCGCGGACCGTATTCTGATCGGCCGGCTACTCTTCCGATAACTTTTCCTTCGGCTAACAGGCTAGCAATTTCTTGAGTGGATTTTCTATTTCCTTTTAAATTCCATTTATTCAGAATTTGGGGCAAAGTTTCAGGTTTATTTTTTGGCCCTAAATAAGCATCGTTCATATAATGTCGCAAACGTCCGCCATTTGCGTAATAACCAAACAAAGCACACCCGAGGGCAATTCCTTCGTCAGAGGCCGCTGGCTGAATAAAAACGTTTTCAAATAAGCCGCTTTCAATTAATTTCTGATTTATAATGCAATTGAGTGCTGCGCCCCCAGCTAGACATAGTTTTGATGCCTTTGTTTTTTCACGGGCTAGCCGAGCGAGATAAAGAATATCCTCCTCCAAAGTACTTTGAGCTTGATGAGCAAGGCTGACCCACGGATTAGCTAATAGTTGGTCACTATCCTCATTATTAAAATTCGGTATATCCCTCATCCCAAAAACTGTCCTATCATGGTTGATAATGAAGTCGTCAAAGCGATTAGGATCGATATCGATCAGAGGTTTAAATTGAAACTGAGGAAAAAATGCAGCAAGTGCCATGGTTTGGCCAGCGCCAAATATATCGTAACCTAGGTGGCTTGAAATTTTATCAAATAGGAACGAGGAATTGACAAAGTGATCACGACGTTTAGCGAGTTTTTTTGCATTCTGGAAAGTGTCACCCTGGTAGCCAATTCTATCAACAATATTTAAGTCGTAACCCTGCGCGTGATATATACCAGTTCCACCTTCCGCTATTAGGACAGCGGCATTTTCAAAAGGAGAGGGATAATAGGCGCTTGCTGCATGCGCATCGACATGGTTGATGAAACGAATCTTAGAGCGATCAAACATGATCGTTTGTTCAATCAGATAATTCCAACGGTAATTATCGTCGTAACGAGGTAAATATCGTTTGAGAGCATTGTGATACCCAAATTGCGAGTTTTTATCGGGCCATTTTTCCATATGCCGATCGATGCAAATTAAATCTACATCGTCCAAGGTATTAATCCCTAAACTAGAAAGGCAATAGGCTATTGACATCAGTGGGTATGAAAAAGAATGTTTTCTGCGGTTTAATCGCGCCTCCGTGATAGCGCTGACCCTTAATTCTCCCCCTTGATCCGAAAGTATGGCTGCGCCCGTATCATGGCTATAGCACTTAAGGCCTAAAATGATCATTTAATTAAATTTGTGATGTTTAAGTGTATTGGCATAAACTGAAATCTATGAAACAAAACCCTCATGAAAACTGCAAGTTTCAATCCTCTAAAAAGTAACCTAATTTCTGTATTTAATACACCTAATAAAATAGTTGCTGCATGGCTTTTTGTTCTGTGTGGTATGGTCTTTTTCATGGTGATCCTAGGAGGACTAACACGTTTAACTCACTCTGGATTATCAATGGTAG
>CAZXSC010000001.1:0-136336 GCA_964643045.1 uncultured Rhodospirillaceae bacterium | reverse complement strand
GCTATTTCGTGGAGTACGACCTATTATCCTCTGCAACAATATGGACTCAAGTTAAAATTTGTCGATGTTGATATCAATTCATTTAATATTGACGTCACTAAGCTTGAAAAAGCGTTGACACCGCAAACAAGAATGATTGTAGCTGTTAGTATTCTTGGAAATCCCGCAGCATTGGATCAAATAAGAAACTTTGCTGACGATCACGGTCTTTATTTAATGGAAGACAACTGTGAATCACTTGGAGCAGAATTACCTAATAATTCTAAAACGGGTACTTTTGGTGATGTCAATACTTTTAGCTTCTTCTACTCTCACCATATCACCACCATGGAAGGTGGAATGGTCCTAACAAATAATGAAGAGTTTTTTCATTTGTTGCGTTCAATTCGCAATCATGGGTGGACGCGAGACTTGCCAACACCTTCACCTATTTATGAACAAAAAGACGATGATTTTTTTGAGGCCTACCGCTTCATTTTTCCTGGATACAATGTACGACCCATCGAAATGGCTGGTGCTATCGGTCGTGAACAACTTAAAAAACTGCCAGATTTTATTGACAAACGCCGCCAAAATCTTACTACGTTTAAAGAAATATTTGCGAACGATGAACGCTTTATGATTCAAACAGAATACGGTAAAAGTTCCGCATTCTCCTTTCCATTAGTACTGAATCCCAAACAAAATCCTAACCGTAAACAAATTTTAGGAGCTCTAAAAAAGGCTAATATTGAATATCGTATCATCACTGGTGGCTGTTTTCCTTGTCATGATGTAATTAGATATTTTGACTATGAAATTGAAAATATTAATAATGCCAATACTATCCATCAATATGGTTTTTTTCTTGGTAATTACCCGACCGACCTAACAAAAGAAATAAAACAAACTTACAATATTATGGACTTGGCATTCAAATAACTTGGTAACGGAATGAACTAACCATGGCTCAAAAAATTCTCATAACTGGTGGTGCTGGATATCTTGGCTCAGTAATGGTTCCAGCAATGCTTGAAGCTGGGTATAAAGTGACAGTATTAGATAATTTTATGTTCAAGCAAAATACTTTAGCACAAAATTGTAACAACCCAAATTTTGAAGTTTATCGAGGTGATGCACGTGATGAAGAAACACTTAAACCGCTAGTTAAAGATATCGATATAATTATCCCTTTAGCTGCTATTGTTGGCGCACCCATGTGTGAAGCTGATAAAGTAGGCGCAACCTCAACTAATAAAGATTCAGTTACCACATTAACCAAGTTGCTAAGTACTAACCAAAAAATAATTATACCCACTACAAATTCCGGTTACGGTTTGGGAAACAAGAATGCTATATGCACTGAGGAGTCACCTCTTAACCCTATATCACTTTACGGTACCACTAAGATTGAGGCAGAACAAATTGTGCTTGATCGAGGTAATGCTATTAGTCTTAGATTAGCTACAGTATTCGGCATGTCGCCACGCATGCGTCTTGATTTATTAGTTAATGATTTTGTTTATCGTGCTGTCAATGACAAAGCTGTCGTTCTTTTCGAATCTCATTTCAAACGAAACTATATTCATGTGCGCGATATTAGTCGCGCTTTCATCCATAGTATAGAGAAATTTGATCTAATGAAAAATCAACCTTATAATGTAGGGCTCTCAGATGCCAATCTGTCTAAGGCGGAACTTTGTGTGAAGATCAGAGCACACGTTCCCAATTTTATTTTTATGGATGCACCGATTGGTGAGGACCCAGATAAACGCGATTACATCGTCTCTAATGCCCGTATTGAAGCTACTGGATATAAAGCACAATATTCATTAGACGACGGTATTATTGAATTGATCAAAGGTTACCGCATGATCCGAAACACTTTGTATAGTAATATATGATAGATCAAAAAGGATATCTGTAAATTGTATCTAACAATTCTATAAATTTTCTTTGTATTTAATTAGCTGGTGCAAAAAAATATAGGTTAAACTCATTAAAATTGGTTTGTTTTGTTGATATGTAATAATAGTGAGCAATTATGATCATTACGCGCACACCATTTCGTATTTCATTTCTTGGGGGTGGGACGGATTATCCAGCTTGGTACAAAAAGAACGGTGGCGCCGTTCTAGCAACTTCAATTGATAAATATTGTTATATTAGTATAAGATACTTACCTCCCTTCTTTGAACACCTGCATCGGATTGTATATTCTCGAGTTGAGCATGTTACCTCAATTGAAGAAATTCAACATCCAACAGTGAGAGCAATACTCGACGAAATTAAACCAAATAAGGGACTAGAAATTCATCACGATGGTGACCTACCAGCACGAGCGGGGCTTGGATCAAGCTCATCTTTTGCTGTTGGTTTATTAAATGCAATAAACGCCCTTAATGGTCAGCGGAGCACCAAACAAAATCTCGCTAATTATGCAACATATATTGAACAGACCATTATGAAAGAAAATGTCGGCTGCCAGGATCAAATTACTACTGCATACGGTGGGTTCAATTTAATAGAATTTAGCCCAGATGGCTCAAAAAATATTTCCCCTATCATAGCTAGCAGGGCACGTATAAAAAGTTTACAAGATTCCATGATGCTTTTTTTTACAGGAGTATCAAGATACGCATCTAAAATAGCTGGCGAACAGATAAAAAATATTAACAAAAGTAAATCTGAACTAACCCAAATGCAAAAAATGGTGAAAGAAGGTATTAGAATTTTAGATCTATCAAATAATCCCGTTAAAGAATTTGGGGAATTGCTTCATGAGAGCTGGTCACTCAAGCAAACTCTCGCCAAAACCATAACAACCCCAGAGATTAATGAAATTTACAAAAAAGGCTGTCAAGCTGGTGCCCATGGCGGCAAATTACTTGGAGCTGGCGGAGGCGGTTTTATTTTATTCGTAGCGCCGAAAGAAAAGCACCCTTTTATTAAGAAAGCTCTTTCAGATTTGGTATATGTAAACTTTGAATTCGATAATGATGGAAGCAAAGTTATTGTGTTTGATCCTAATGATGTAGAAAATGATTAGTAAAAATTCCCTATATTAATTTAAGTTTTTAACTGCGAATACAATTCTGTTACCCACTGAAAGATTATTGATTACCATTATTTTCCTTGGCGTCCTTAAATAAGAAATCTAAAATAACTTCATGCCACGCTCGGTAGCCTATGATGTTATCAATTCCACATTACAATCCCGTCGCCCTTTCGATGAGGCTTTCAATCAGCATATACGAATAGACAAGCTTAGTTCTATGGATCGAAAGCTAGCATTTAACATCATCATAACAACGTTAAGATTTTTAGGGCAAATAGATGATATAATCAGTCAATGCCTAACAACCAATCTTCCTCATAGAGGCCGGTTTGCAAGAACCATTCTTCGTATTGGTGTCTGCCAACTTATTAATTTAGATATACCCGCACATGCCGTTGTTAACACCAGTGTGAATTTGGCTAAACAAAAAAAACAAGATGCTTATAAAAAACTAATAAATGCCATTTTACGACGGGTCGCTCGTGAACGCGGCGAACTTATGAAAGCCCACGACGTTGCAAAGTTAACGACGCCCGAATGGCTCTGGAACTCGTGGTTAAATGCTTATGGCGAAGAAACAACACGGAAGATTGCTGAATCCCACCTGAAGATACCGCCACTTGATTTATGGGCCAAATCAGACGCAAACATTTGGGCCAAAAAACTCGGGGGCCAATTGCTTCCTACCGGGGGTATTCGTCTAAATGGTTCTGAAGGCCTTTCGGAACTTGAGGGATTTAAGGATGGTTCATGGTGGGTACAAGATGCAGCAGCTAGCTTACCTGTGCAACTATTTGGTAAAAATCTAAAAGGTAAAGTAATTGCAGACATATGTGCAGCTCCTGGGGGAAAAACAGCACAATTGATCGCTGCAGGAGCAAAGGTTATCGCTATAGATAAGTCAGAGAAACGATTAAAAAAAATGACAGAAAACCTGGAGCGACTTTCCTTTTTTCCAGACGTAATTTGCTCTGATGCACTACTTTGGCGACCTCAAAAACTATTAGACGGTGTGCTTGTTGATGCTCCCTGCAGTGCTACTGGTATAATCAGACGTCATCCTGATGTAAAATATCTCAAGAATATTAAAAGTATCACCCAAGCCCGAGAAACGCAGCTCCGCCTGCTTGAAGCAGCCACCACCATGATTAAATCCGATGGTCAAATTGTTTTTTCTACTTGCTCACTCCAACCTGAGGAAGGGCATAATTTAGTTAACACCTTTCTCTCCGAACACCCAAATTGGAAACGGAAAGAGTTCCAATCAAGCGATTTGAAGAATTGCACTGAATTCATTACTAGTGCGGGCGACATAAGGACGCTTCCATTTCATCTAAGCACCGATAGGAGTTCTATTAACCCAAAAAAAAACATTCCTAAAGGAGGTATGGATGGGTTTTTTTCAACATGCCTAATCCAGAAATAATAAAATATTAATAAATTTTTTGTCCTTTATAATATAGGTTTAAGCTATATTTAATAATATACTGTAAAATCGCTTTCGGTTTTGACAACAAGTATTATAGCCATGCCAGACAGGTCTCCCAAAAAGATAAGGAAAGGTAGAGTTCGCGAAAAACTACATCAGCTTATCTATCGTAATCCCCTTTATGGGTATACATTGGTTGGTCGAACCCCAAAGCGGTTGCTCGGAACACCTCCCGAACTCATCCCGGGTAATGCCGCAAAAGGACAATTAATTCTTGCTGGCAACCTGACGGCCGCAGGCCAACGATTTTCTATAGGTGACATTGCAAATATACCTGAAAAAGCCAGCCAGCAATGGCAAACCAAGCTCCACAGTTTTCACTGGCTTAGTGATCTTCGTGCAGTTGGTAATAATCAAGCCCGTCTTCTAGCTCGTACCCATATCACCGCATGGCTGGACACCTACAAAAATTGGTCACCCTTAGCTTGGCGAACTGATACTCTTGGCCAGAGACTAACAAACTGGATAATCCATTTTGGTTTTTTTACTAATGATGCAACACAAGAATTTTTTGATCTTTTTTTTCTAGAGATTGTTAAACAGGCTCGACATCTCAATCGCTGTATTTTAAGAATAATTGATGGGCCAGGCCGTATCCAAGGATTAAAAGGTCTTATTTATTGTGGCGTATCAGTACCAGGTTGTGAAAAATATCTACAAAATGGCCTGCGATTACTGCAAAATGAATTGGACCACCAAGTATATACAGACGGCGGCCATTATTCGCGAAATCCCCAGATTCATATGGACGTATTAACGGATATTATCGCAATTCGGAATACTCTCATTGCAGCACACATTGAAGTACCCTACTGGCTAAACGGTGCCATTCAACGGATGGTCCCACTTTTACGCACGTTCAGACATGCAGACGGTGGCTTAGCTTTCTTCAATGGATCAAATACTGAAGACCCAACAAGAATTGATATGTTATTGCTAAAGTCGGGCATCAAAACTCGGGCAGTTTTGAGTGCACCGCATTCTGGTTTCCATCGTCTTTCTGCTGGTAGAACCATAGTTCTTATAGATACTGGTATACCACCAAACAAAACCGCAAACAAGTGGGCGCACTCAGGGACACTAGCCTTTGAAATGAGTTCGGGAAAAGACCGTATTATAGTCAATTGCGGCATGCCCCAAAATGCTACAGAAGATTGGAAGCAAGCTCTGAGATCTACAGCCGCACACTCTACACTCACAGTTAATGACATTAACTCATCCGAAATAAATATAAAAGGTGGCTATGAGCGTATACCTGGTAACGTGACCTCTAGTCGCCGTGAAATCGATGGAAGTACAATTATTGAGGCGAGTTTTGATGGTTACTCTAAATTATTTGGCCTGAAACACCGCCGTCTTATTATGCTTGCACCAAAAGGTGACGAAATTCAGGGTGAAGATAACCTGATTGGTTCAGGGCAACATGGTTATAATTTGCGCTTTCATTTGCATCCTAATGTACAATCAACAATCTTACAGGACAAATGTTCAGCATTATTAAAACCCCGCAGAGGCGCAGGTTGGCGCTTTACCTGCTTAGATCAGACAATAGAAATCGAAGAAAGTATTTATTTTGACGATAATAGCCCTCGCCGCCGTACCCAGCAAATCGTGATATTTGGATCAGTGAATGAAACCAATAATGTTATTAAATGGCGGCTGACACAAATTTGATAATAATTTGAATTTAACTTCAAATTCATAAAGTTTGCAATAGTCACAAAAAGCTTTAATTTGCCGAAAATATAATTCTAGCTAAAGGCATATAGCATAAATGTTGACCGATATTGCCCAACAAAAAAAGGCCTTTAAAGATAGGTCCGTTAAAATTGGTATTATTGGTTTAGGATACGTCGGCCTGCCACTATGCCTAAGTTTTGTTAGCAATCGTTTTGAAACTATAGGATTTGACGTCGATAAAGAAAAAATAGATGCGTTAAAAAATGGCAAATCTTATCTCAGCCATATTACAGCAGATGTAATATCCCAAGCTATTACAAGTGGTCTTTTTTCTCCCACCGACGATTTCTCAAAAATATCAGATGTTGGTGTAGTTATAATCTGTGTGCCGACCCCGTTAAATAATAACCAAGAGCCGGACTTACAGTATATTATTTCAACGGGGAAGTTAATAGCTCCAAATTTGCAAAACAATCAGCTTATTGTTCTCGAGTCCACAACTTATCCTGGAACAACCGACGAAGTTCTTAAGCCAATATTGAAACAAGATAGATTTAAATATGGTGAAAATTTGTTTTTAGCTTATAGCCCAGAACGCGAAGACCCTGGGAATTTAAATTATAAAACCGGAAGTATCCCGAAGATAGTTGGAGGTGATGACCCATTAGCAAGAGAATTAGCTTGTGCAATTTATGATCAAATTTTCAGCAAGACAATTCCGGTTTCATCAATGAAAACGGCCGAGGCCGTTAAATTAACCGAGAATATTTTTCGCTCGGTTAATATTGCCATGATAAATGAACTGAAAGTCATTTATTCAAAAATGGGTGTAGATATCTGGGAGGTGGTTAACGCTGCTAAGAGTAAACCTTTTGGCTACATGCCATTTTATCCAGGCCCGGGACTTGGTGGTCACTGCATTCCCATCGATCCATATTATTTAACATATCGAGCTAAGCAATTTGGTGAAGATACTAGATTTATAAAGCTTGCCGGTGAAATTAATAATTCCATGCCTAAAATGATAGTAGCGGCCTTAATACAGGCTCTAAAAGAAAAGCAAAACAAAAATATAAACGGGTCAAATATATTATTAATTGGTATAGCTTATAAAAAAAATATAAATGACACTCGAGAGAGCCCAGCATTTATGCTTATGAAATTAATTGAGGAAGCCGGTGCTACTGCTTCTTACTTTGATCCATTTATTCCAGCAATAACAAAAACCCGCAACCACCAAAACTTGACTGGCCGGAAATCAATTAATTGGTCAAAAGAGGAATTATCAAGATATGACGCAACATTAATTTGTACCAATCATGATAATATAAATTATGAAGAACTCGTCGAAAATAGTAAACTGGTTGTTGATACACGTAACGCAACACGCTTGATTAAGGATAATTCCAAGAAAATAGTGAAAGCATAAATTAATTTATGAACTTAAGAAGTAAAAAGGCAAAATATAATCAATAGTTGTGTAACTTATGAAAATGTTTATAGCATCGCGATTCATTAAATGAAAATCTTAGTTACTGGAAGCGCTGGTTTTATTGGTAATCATGTTGCCTTAAAATTATTGAATCAAGGTCATGAAGTTATAGGAGTTGATAACCTAAGTGATTATTACCGTGTAAGTCTGAAAAGTGACAGAGTAAAACGGCTATTGTCAAATAACAATTACAAGGACTATACGTTTGATTTAAATGATCAATCAAAATTGGATCAAATTTTCAAAACTCATCACCCTAATAAAATTATCCACTTAGCTGCACAGGCTGGCGTTAGACACAGTATAAACGCACCACGCGATTATATAGATTCTAATCTTTCGGGGTTTTTGAATATACTTGAGGTATGTAGGAATTTTGACATCGAGCATTTAGTTTATGCATCAACGAGTTCAGTATATGGTGCAAATACAAAAATGCCGTTCTACGAGAAAGACAATACTAATCATCCGAAAAGTTTATATGCTGCAACGAAGAAAGCTAATGAATTAATGGCGCATTCATATAGTCACCTTTTTAATTTTCCAGTTACCGGTCTGCGCTTTTTTACAGTTTATGGTCCATGGGGACGCCCGGATATGGCACCCATGTTGTTTGCTAACGCCATTATCCAAAATAAACCAATACAAATTTATAACAACGGGAATATGAAACGAGATTTCACATATATTGACGATATTGTTGAGGGGGTAGTTAGCTGTCTCAACAAAGAACCTAGTATCAATCTTGATTGGGATAGTAACCAACCTGAGTCCACGACAAGTGGAATAGCAGCTTCTCGCATCTACAATATTGGCAATGGCGTACCAATTGAACTAAACAAATTTATCAAAATTTTAGAAAACGAACTGGGTAAAAAGGCCATAAAGTATTATCTGCCTTTACAACCTGGAGACATGCAAGAAACCTGGGCAAATATTGGGGAACTAGGCCAGAGTACAGGTTATATGCCAAAAACTTCTATAGAAGAGGGAATAAAAAACTTTGTAGCGTGGTATCAAGAATATTTTAAAATTGGTATTTGAGAATGTGTGGAATCACTGGAATACTATCTTTTTCGCCAAAACTATGGCCAGTAGACAAAAATACAATAATTGATATGCGCGAAACAATGATTCATCGTGGTCCCGATGGATCAGGAGTATGGATAAATAGAAGTTCAAGTGTTGGCTTCGGGCATCGACGCCTTGCTATTATAGATCTTTCCGAGGCTGCCCTGCAGCCCATGAGTTTGGACGATGAATCAATAAGCATAGTTTTCAACGGTGAAATTTATAATCACGAAATTCTTCGACAAGAATTAATAGAACTCGGACATACAGATTGGCAAACAGACCACTCCGATACTGAGATGATATTACATGCCTTTCGAGAATGGGGTATTGATTGCGTCAAGCGTTTTAATGGTATGTTTGCTATCGCCATATGGGATGAACCAAAAAAAGAATTATGGCTCGTTAGAGATAGGGTCGGTATAAAACCGCTGTATTATGCTATAGATAAACGTGGCATTGTTTTTGCTTCCGAAATAAAAGCAATCTTGGCTGGACCGGCCAGAAATCGAGCGGTAAACGAGGAGGCCTTATTTCACTATCTGTCTTTTTTAACAACGCCCGCGCCAATGACCCTCTTCGAGGGCATAAATAAACTCGCGGCCGGTACCTGGACCCACATAAAACAAACGGGTGATGTGAATAGTGAAAAATGGTGGGATGCGTTGGATGATGTTGAACCTAGTTTATCTGAATCAGGTGAAGTTGTTGCTCAAAAACTCCTAACCAGCTTAAGAGAATCCGTGAGCCACCGAAAAATTGGAGATGTCCCCATTGGGGTATTTTTATCAGGTGGAATCGATTCCAGCGCCAATGTTGTACTTTTTGCTGAAAAGGCAACTAGTCCTGTCAAAACGTTTTCTGTTGGCTATATGGGTAAACAAAAAACCGTTGCCGACGAGCTTCCCTATGCGCGAATGATTGCAGAAGAAATAGGCGCTGATCATTATGAATATTTGATTAGCCAAGATGATCTTCTCGACTTTCTGCCCGACATGATAAGACATCAGGATGAGCCCATTGCTGATCCGGTTTGTATCCCTGTTTATTATGTCTCACAGCTTGCCCGCAACAAAGGAGTAACCGTCTGCCAAGTAGGCGAAGGTGCCGATGAGTTATTATGGGGATACCCAAGTTGGAAGACGTTCTTGCAATTGGAGCGTGCAAATTCGTGGCCGGTGCCCCTGTTAATTAAAAAACTTAGTTTTAGAGCCCTTAACGCACTTGGGTTAGGAGCAAAACTTTATACTGAATTCCTGCGTCGAGCTAGCTTGGGGCTGCCAATTTTTTGGGGAGGAGCAGAAGCTTTCCCGGAAAATGCAAAATGGAGTATATTATCCAAAAGATTAAAAAAACAATTTTCTGGGCGAAGTTCTTGGGAGGTAATTCAACCAATACGGGCACGTTTCGAGGAAAATACTTTGGATAAATCTCCACTCAGTTGGATGTCTTATCTGGACCTTAACCTGCGATTACCTGAACTTTTATTAATGCGAATCGATAAGATGAGTATGGCGGCCGGTATAGAAGCACGAGTTCCATTTCTTGACCACAAATTTATTTGTTATGCGCTCGGCATCTCACCAAGGCTAAAGACAAGTGGCGGTGAACTTAAATATATTTTGAAGAGAGCACTAGATGGACTAATACCAGAAAAAATTCTTAGACGGAAAAAACAAGGATTTGCCGTGCCAATAAATGATTGGCTACTTGATAAACTTGGTAAAGAAGCATGCAGTATACTTAGAAAATTTGTCCTAGATACAGATTTTCTCGATCCCAAAGGGGTTGAAAAAATCATCAAAAGTAAGAATGCACGGCAAATTTGGTATCTACTCAATTTTGCTCTTTGGTGGAATGAATATATTGATCCCAATAAACAAAAGAAATAATAATGAACACTATAAAGTAGCTAAAAATTACTCCCTTACTAGGCCATTGGTAAAATTAATGAAGGATAAAAAATAATAAGTGGCTTAAAAATTTGTATATTATTCAAGAAATTATTTTGTCGTTGAATAGAGCTAACAAACATTTGGAGTTTCTGTTACCATATTCAAAATTAATCAGGAAAGGTATCTTGCTACAATTTTATGAAACCTAAAATACAAAACGGGGTTATCAATATTTAACAAGAGGAAAGAATATTCTAAGTTTTGCACTCTCTAACACCCTATATTAGGGCAACCTTGAAATTATGGCGACTTATTCTTGGCATATTTGAAACCATATAATTAGAACATAATGAGTTATTAGAAGATGAAATTGATTCAATTATTTATTCGGATTAGTATTATCATTCCGTATTTTTATTTAGCTCGATTTTTCAAAGATCAAATATTTCTATATAAAATAAAAAACCCAAAGTTAAAACCACTTCTGATTTTCCAGCCAGTATATTTCTTGACACGTGCCGCGGGTTATTTGAAGAGAATTTTTCAGCGGGAATTTACAAATTATGCTATGAAAAAATATAGCAACTATATCCTATTCCATTACAGTAAAAATGGCCGAGGTTATTTTGCATATGAAAATTTAACATTTGACGAAAAATTAGAATTATACGGCCATCCAGAGGGTAGAATCACCCAATTTATAAACGATTACACATCAATTCTCAACTACCAAGACGGTGATAGTTTTTTTGATGTCGGCTGCGGTCGAGGACAAAACATAAAGGTGTTGCTAGAAAAATATAGTAATTCCTTTGTTCACGGAATTGATATAAGCAAAGAAGCCATCGGCATTATTAATCTTGCTGTGAAAAGTGAAAATTTAAAACTTCAGAACATTGACATAAAAAACACTCAGGCTCTTAAAAAATTTAAAGAGAATTCTTACGATCATATCATAATGTCACATGTATTTTCATTAATTCTTAATGATGGTCTTTCCAGCACGATAAAATTAAGAAAGACTATAATTTCTGAGCTAGTAAGAATTGCTAATATTTCAGTGATTATTATTGGCGGCCCAGAGATTGTTAGTAAAAAAAATAAATTTACAATTGAACAGCTTCATAGAGGTACTTTTGCGGAATCAATTATTAATTACTTTCCATCCGATGCTGGCATTAAACTAATTCTCAATTCACCGCACAGTTCGGCGGTATTATTTAAAAAGAGAGTTTAAACAAATTAACTATTACAAACTTAACTTAATATATTGGTGCTCTCCTGATAGTGCCTAAATTCAGAAAACGTTTTCTTAAATAGTAATGGCCAAATCATCTATCAGGACCATTCTGATAAGATATCTTTACGACACTAAATGCCTCTCCTTTATTTTCTAAATATTTCAGGGTCCAATTTAATTCCTCTTTAGTAGTCGAAAGATAAGCTTTAATTTTTCCACGACCAGTTGACCTTAGTTGAAATTCTAAATTCTCAGGGTTTTTGTATACTGGACGAATACCTCTAAGCTCAAATTCTGCTGGAAATATGCGTTTTTTTCCGCGGTAACCACTACCATATATTGGTTGGCTACTGTTTTCGTCAATGGCTTGAACGTATGCTAAATTAAGCCCTAAATCCGATGCATAAAAGGCGAGAAAAGTTGAATGGTAGTTTTTATTTTTCAGGTAATGCAGTCCATGAGGATATAGGGAATTTTTTGATAGTTCACCAAGGTCTATCGTGAAAAGTGTGGTTTCCTTATCCGAAATATTTTTTACGAATTTCTCAGCATATTTTTTATATATCACCTGATCAGCAATGAACTTCCTGTTCCTTGCCCGAGCTTTAGTAATTTCAGAGGTTTGAAACAAAGTATTTGTGTTTGTATTTGTTAACGGTAATTCAAAAACAAATTCTGAAACCGCATTTGAAAACCTTAATCGATCCGAAACAAGCAAATATATCTGGCCAAAGAATAATAGCAATATTGAAGCCAAAACTACTCCATTATATTTAGAATATTTATTCATTAGCTCGTTAATTCCTATAGCACCATAAAGATAAGCAGGTATTAAAATGTTAAAAGTCCTAAATGTCGAGAATGTTGGTATTCCATTATGAATCGCTGAAAAAAGAGGAGGAACCAGCGTAATTATGAATAGAAAATTTATCAATCCATAAGGGGCATATGTGCCATAATAAACCTTATAATTATTGGCCAGGGATTTTATCATCCCCAAAATCACAAATGGCAAAAACAAAGGAAAAATCAGCGTAATATTTACGTTTGCGAGGGACTCGGTCGAATCAGCTGATTGCCGCAAACCATCTAAATAAGTGAGTGATTTTAACAAAAGTATTATGTTTGTAAAAATCGTATCCAGTAAGCCAGCTGATACAAAATGAACTTCACTGTTTGTTGGGAAAAAAAATGAAGGAAAGCTCAAAAAATCTATTACGTTTAATGGCGATAGTATGAAAAACGAAATTATTACGGACAGCAACAGCGTGCTAATTAATGTTTTTGATTCTTTTATCGCAAATGTTCTAGGTAAATTCTTAAAGCCTAAATATATGAATTTTAGAATAAAAAAAGAAACTAAAAATAGTGCAAAGAAACGCCCCATCGAATAATATGTGCCCGTTATTGCGGTAAAAATGCCCAACAATATAACATTTTGATTGATCCGTGAATTTGCTTCAAGTGCCTGAATACGCTCAACTAAAATTAAGCAAAGGGTGAAAGTTACCATTGAAACAATTAGTTGGCTTTGAAAAACAACAAAAGCTTCATTGGTGGCAAGAAGAATCGACGCCAACAAAGCGGGCAAGAATCCAACTATACGCGCGGCTATTGTGAAGAAGAAACCCAAACCAATCCAGCCGATGACCAATGAAGGCAGCCTAAACGTCATTATGGACCATCCAAACCAATCGGATATCATTCTTGAAATATCAAGCAACGCATAACCTTGACCCGCAATATTGGCTCGAGCACTAATCCTAAATGACAGATGGGCATCAACAGGTGAAAAATTGTGAAAAAATGTAAAACTTTCCCAAATCCCCAAAACGGGAATTTGCGTTATCCCAGCTAAAACCAAGGTGAAAAATAAAAAAGCTATAAAAACCAAAACCCTCACACGTAAATTGTAGGAGTTGGTTGGTATTCCATCCAACCTGATACTAGGGTGTAAATTGAATCGAACCATTTATTAAATTATTACTCAAAAAAGGGGCCTAAAAGCCACAAACAGCTTTCCTATTTTTTTCTATTCGCCGGTTCAGGGTCGTACAAAGGTTTGATCTCATCTAATATTGGTGAGAACTTTTTTATTAACTCTTTTGTTTTTTCAGCGGCATCGATAACTTTATCTTGTGGTATTTTTGTCATTTTATTTGGTATCATTTTTATTTTATGTGTAAATCCAGTTATCAAGGGCTTACCGAATTGATAAAAAATACCGCCAAGAAGTGCAATTATTAATCCGAGAATCGTCAATTTTGCGAGAAACATGAGAATTTCATCCCAAAACAAACGTCGACCTGTTGGTAGACTAACATTGTGGTGTATATTGGGGGAAGGTATTATGTAATCCATGCCAGATTCTTTCATCGACCGAAGGGCTTCTTCCTTTTTGGACTCAAGCCCGTGATAAACCTCAACAAGATCCTCACCAGAAACTGAAATCATTAATTCTGCAATAGTAAGATGAAATTTATTATCAACTTTTTGCACTATTACATTATAATTTTTAATGCCACCTCTACTCATCACTATAATTATTCCTCAGTTAACCATTAAACAAGACCGCTATAATTAGTCAGAAATTCTTAGGCGATAATCAACTCTATTCGTTTCTATGAGAAACGACAATATTTATCAAAAACTTTATGATATACTAGGCTCTGAGAAGTATATCGGCGGTAATAGTTCCCTTTGTATGATTGATCTGAACTACAATAGTTTGTATCAACGTTGCCACTCTTTCTTGATTAGCCCTCAAATACCATGTGTTCTCGATGTCCCAGATATTTGATTTTTAATCAATTGACTTGTTCATTAGATAACTTTCCCTAATTCTTATGATTCAAAATTGGCATTAGTTGATCCTGTTCCACTATCCAAATATACTAAATTACGACTAACTACGACGCGTCTATTTAAACGCATTAAGCAACGCAAACCTTTTAAAAATAACTAAAAAAGCCAACCAACATTAAATCCGTATCTGACGTAACACCTTTTGAGCTCATAATTCTAATTTACGCTCAAAGCTAATTTGCAAAAAGTTACTAAATGTAGCATATATTGAGAGTTGTCATGCTGATGAATAAAATGAAACTTTTCTTGTATTGAATAAGAATCCCTAAAGCATAAGAAAGCTTAAAAATAAAGAGACGAGTAGATGAAAAGAGATTTGATCGAGCAATACAACCTGCCACAAGAAGTTAAATTTTGTAAAAAATGTACGATGTCCAACCAACGGCCGCGTATTTCATTTGACGAACGCGGTGTATGTTCCGCATGCAATTTCGCCAGATATAAACAAACGAATGTCGACTGGGAAAAGCGCGAACAAGAACTAGTTCAGCTGTGTGATATACATCGAAAGAATAGTGGTGAATATGATGTTATTGTGCCATGTAGTGGTGGAAAAGATGGCGGATTTGTTGCGCATCAATTGAAGTATAAATATGGTATGAATCCTCTAGCTGTTACATGGTCACCTTTAAAAGCTAGTAAGATTGGCCGTCAAAACCTTGATGCTTTCATAGCAGCTGGGTTTAACCATATTTTAGGGACCCCTAATCCACAAATCACCCGCGATCTCACGCACCTTTCTTTTAAGCATTTAGGTGATCCTTTTCAACCTTTCATATATGGCCAAGCCAACTTTCCTCTCCATATGGCAGTAAAATATAAAGTCCAATTAATTATGTACGGCGAAAATGGAGAGGTTGAATATGGTGGGGATATGAAGAATGCACTCCAACCAAATCGTGAGATTCACGACCACGATAAACACTATTTTTCAGGTCTTCCCCCAGAGTTTTGGCAAGAACATGGCATACCATTAACAGACCTTTCTCCTTTCATGGCACCAAAATTTCAAGACATTAAGGAAAATGGCACCAAAATTCATTTTTTTGGTTATTATAAATTGTGGGATCCTCAAGAAAATTATTATTACTGTAAAGAGCATACTGGATTTACCCCCAATTCAGAGCGGTCGGAAGGAACCTATTCAAAATATGCAAGCATTGATGATGAACTTGATGGCATGCACTACTATCTCTCTTTTATTAAGTTCGGAATAGGCCGCGCTACCTCGGACACGGCTCACGAAATACGTGATGGGAAAATTACCCGTGAGGAGGGTGTAGCCTTGGTTGAGCGATACGACCATGAATTCCCGAAGAAATATTACAAAGAGTTTTTAGAATTCTGCTCTTTAAAGGATGAAGAAGTACACAAAATAATTGATAGTTGGCGCTCAGATCATCTGTGGTTTCAAGATAACTGTGGCGAATGGAAATTGCGTTACTCGGTATCAAACGACTAAGAGATAGATTAATATGCGAAATATCCGGCTAATCGCTCGTCTCGATATCAAGGGACCTAATCTTATCAAAAGTGTTCACCTTGAAGGCCTTCGCGTTATTGGCTCACCCAACGAGCACGCGTTGCGTTATTATCTACAAGGGATAGACGAGTTAATTTATATGGATTGTGTGGCAAGTCTTTATGGCCGCAATCACCTGGGCGCTATAGTTAGTGCTGCAGCAAGAAACATCTTCGTTCCAATGACGGTAGGTGGTGGCATACGATCGACAGACGACGCTATGCAAATACTACGATCGGGAGCCGACAAAGTTGCGATAAATACCGCAGCTGTTGCTGATCCCCAATTAATTACCAATATAGCTAGATGTTATGGCAGTCAGTGCATGGTGCTTTCGATCGAAGCCAAACAGGTGGCTCCTGAAAGCTGGGAAGTTTATACAGATAATGGTAGAGAGCGGACAGGTTTAGACGTTATTGATTGGGTAAAGCGCGGAGTAAAGATGGGTGCGGGTGAAATATTACTTACATCGGTCGACCGGGAAGGCACTCGAAAGGGCCTTGACCTTGCGCTAGTAAGTGCTGTGACAGCGGAAGTTTCCGTACCAGTGATAGCCAGTGGCGGTGTAGGTGAACCGACTGACTTGGTAGATGCAATCAAACAAGGTGGCGCAGATGCTGTAGCTATGGCCGATATATTGCATTACGGCCGTGCTACGGTAGCTAATATTAGGAAAGCAGCTAAAGCGGCAAGAATTGAGGTGCGAAATTATGAGCCTACCTGATGTTGCGGTAATCGACTACGGCATGGGCAATCTACTCAGCGTGCGCCGTGGGCTGGAACATTGTGGTGCAATGGTCACCGTAACTGCCGATCCCAATACCATACTTTCTTCCTCACACGTAGTGCTACCCGGTGTAGGCGCGTTCGGTAATGCTATGATGGAACTCCATCGGCTACGCCTTGATGAGGTAGTGCGAAAGGTCGCTGGTCGCGGAATACCGCTGATGGGTATTTGTCTTGGTATGCAATTGTTACTCGATGAAAGCGAGGAGTTTGGCATAACCAAAGGGCTGGGGTTGATCCCAGGCCGCGTAATTGCGATACCAACAACCACTGTAACTGGTCACATTCAGAAAATTCCACATATAGGTTGGAACGTTCTAGTTTTGGCACAGGGCCGAAAAAACTGGGGAAACACTGTGCTACAAGATATTAATTCGAGTGATACAGTTTATTTTGTACATTCCTTTATGGCAATTCCCAATGACGACGACCATCGTGTAGCTGATTGTATTTATGGAGACAATTCAATTTCGGTGCTTATAGCACGCGACAATGTGATAGGTTGCCAATTTCATCCAGAGAAAAGTGGGGAGGTAGGCTTGAAAGTGCTGAAACGGTTTTTAACACTATGAGAATACTTACAGTTATCACAGCCAGAGGCGGTTCAAAACGACTCCCAGGAAAAAACATTAAACTTCTGGGTGAAAAACCTTTGATCGTTTGGAGCATCGATGTTGCGAAAGGCATCAAAGACATTTGCGACATTTTAGTTTCTACCGACGACAAGGAGATTGCAATAATTTCCGAAAAAAGTGGAGCGCTAGTTCCCTGGTTACGACCCACAAAGTTAGCCAGTGATACGGCTTCCTCTGCAGCTGTTGTATTGCATGCACTTGATTGGTATGAACGTAAGAAAGGCAACGTTGATGGACTATTATTACTACAACCAACATCACCTTTTCGCAGTCGAGACACCGTATTGCGTGGCATCGCACTTTTCAAAAACAATCAAAACCACTCTGTCATAGGCGTATCGCCTGCCAATTCACATCCCATGTGGTGTTTTAAAATAGAGGGCCAAATGATGAAACCATACATTAGTGGCGGTGGCTTGCACCTGCAATCCCAAGAATTGTCACCCGCCTACTCCGTTAACGGTGCGTTCTTCCTTATTTCCCCTAGAGACCTGCGGACAAACAATTCTTTTTTTAAAGATGGTTTGGTCCCGTTAGTAATGGACCATCCTGCTGAGTGCATCGATATTGATACAGAGTGGGATTGGAAAATAGCCAAATCAGTTCTGAATGAATAAAAGCTCTGGACTGAAAATGCAGATAAAGGACTGTCGTGATGCACAATCGGACTGTTAAACAAAAGTCTGCTAGTATGCACTCATAATTTAACTAATTAAAAAACAAGTTTTTAGTCATGGATGACCGTTTTTCGGATATTATCCGATAAATAAATTTTTTATTCGTTGATGGATATTTTAGTGGATTAGTTTTTTGGACGTTTACCAAACTGGGGATAATTATTGAGACGGATTTGTATAGTTACCGGTTCTCGAGCAGAGTATGGCTTGTTAGCACCATTGATAGAAATATTAAAGAAGACGAAGGAAGTTACAACCCAATTAGTCGTAACCGGATCGCATCTCGAAAATGAATTTGGCAAAACTGTAATTGAGATCGAGGCTGATGGCCATGAAATTATATCTAAGGTCAATGTCCTGCAAAAAGGCGATGATGCCGTGTCAAAAGGTAAATCCATCGCTGATGGCATAAACGGCCTCGTTGATGTTTTTGATCGGTTATCCCCAGATTTGGTTGTGTTGCTGGGGGATAGATATGAAATCCTCGCAGCTGCCCAGAGCGCGCTAATGATGAATATTCCGATCGCCCATATTCATGGCGGGGAAGCAACGGAAGGTACCATAGACGAATCTATTCGTCATTCTATTACAAAAATGGCCTACTTGCACTTTACAGCGACAGAGGTATATCGTCGCCGCGTTATACAAATGGGCGAAGTGCCGGAGCGGGTCTTCAATGTTGGTGCGCCTGGCATTGACAATGTTTTAACATTGCCTGTACTGAAAAAAGAAGAACTTTTCACTAAACTAAATTTGTCTCTTAATGAACCATTTTTATTAGTTACATATCACCCAGTAACAAGGAACCAAGATGGCGGGCTCCATGGCTTAAACTCATTGCTTTCTGTAATCGAAAAAAGAAGTGATTTATCATGTGTAATCACAATGGCAAATGCAGATGCCGGTGGGAAAAAAATAAACAGAGATATTACAGCAATCGCACGCAAACACCCTAAACGGGTCATCACTATTGCATCACTTGGGAGACAACGTTATCTAAGCCTTATGCGATATGCTTCCGCAATAGTTGGAAATTCTTCAAGTGGTATTATCGAGGCACCTACTGTCGGTACGCCGACGGTCAATATTGGGAATCGCCAACATGGTCGACTATGTGCCCCGTCGATTATTTCATGTGGGACTGAGATAGAGGAAATCGAGATGGGTATTAATTCGGCCCTCGATCCTAAATTTAGAACTATGTCACTAAAATGTGATTCGCCATATGGAGCTGGTGGAGCATCAAAGCGCATAGCCGAAATATTGCAGCATGTTGACCTTCCTAATTCAATGGTAAAAATATTTTATGATTTACCCAATTTATTTTAAGAACGCAAAAAATGTCAAAAACTGAAAATAAAAATTTTCCAGGACCTGAATTAATCACGCTAATTCGATTTAGCTAGCAATAAAAATGATCAATCTTGAGACGAAAGCTGGAGCAGGAGCAAATGCATAAGTCAGGAATTATTATAATTGGGGGGGGTGGTCACGCGGGCGTTGTTATTGATTCTTTACACGCTCTTGGAAAAGAAATTATTGGTATATGCGACCCAAATTTACCGGTCGGAAAACATCTGCAATACCCTGTAGAAGTCCTCGGTGGTGACGACATATTAGATGGTGTTGATCCGGCTAATATAGCTCTGATTAACGGTATCGGGTCGGTAAAACCATCAACAATCCGCAGCGAGGTGGAAACAAATTTAAAGGCCAAAGGGTTCCTATTCGAGACCGTAATTCACCCGAGCTCAATAATTGCCGATAGTGCCATAATCAAAGAAAGCGTCCAAATCATGGCGGGGGTTGTGGTACAAAGTTACGTGGAAATTAGTAGCGGTACAATTATTAATACTAGGACAAGTGTTGACCACCACTGTAAAATTGGTCCCTTCAACCATTTAGCTCCAGGAGTTACGTTTTCTGGCAACGTATGCACTAGCAATAACGTACATGTCGGAACCGGGGCCAGTGTAATTGAGAATATTCAAATTGGGGCTGGCGCGTTTATCAGGGCCGGAGAAATAGTGATCAAAGACGTTCCAACGGCTGCTCGTTTTCACACTAAGAAACCATGACCGGTTTATCCCGATCAAAATAAATAATCTGATAGAATAAATTCAACTACAAATCTCCAATGGCATTTAGCGTCAAACATATCATTAAATTCAATTAATATTGACCCAATTTGTTAAAACAAGCCACGCGTTCACATTACGAACAATATTGACAGCATCTAGCCAAAACTGTATGTTCATTCTATGAACAACCTTATTTAAACCGTAAAAAATTTATTTACGTTGAGATCTAGGGATTTTTCTACCGAAAAACCTAAAACTAACCATAATTTTAGAGTTTTTTCTGGTAAATAAAGGCATTGTTCAACGGCCGAACACATGATTGTGAGTTGTCCACAAATAGGATGTAGAAATATACATCTGGAGAAAACCGTCCTCCTTTGGGCGATAGACGCTTTAAGCGCAATGTTTGAACAAAAATGGGTGTTTAATTAGTGCTTTGGAATTCTGCTTTTCACCCGAAGTGCGGTAGCGTGCCTAATTAAAAATCGTATTAAAGATCTGATTGGAAATCTCTACTGAGAATAGTGACAATAGCGAAAAGTATCTGCCAAAAAATCTATCAGCAGACATCACAATTAATTTCTTGAGGCAATATGAAACCGGTGCCAGATTCAAACCCATCACATGAAAATTTAAAGAATGATGAGCGGATTACACTTAACTTGCTCGACGTTGTTGGAGAAAATAGCACAATTACTCAGCGCTCTTTATCTGCCGAATTAGGTGTGGCCCTTGGCCTAACCAATTCGTATCTGAAAAGATGCGCCAAAAAAGGCCTTATCAAGGTACAACAAATACCCTCGAATAGATATGCTTATTATCTTACACCCCGTGGATTTGCAGAAAAAGGCCGGCTTACAGCAGAATACCTAAAACAATCATTTGATTTCTTTCGGCTTGCACGAGCCCAATCAGTAGAACTTTTACAAAGTTGTAATGAAAAAGGATGGAACCGAATCGCCCTAGTAGGAAAAAGTGATCTGACTGAAATAACTATCTTGAGTGCGGTCGAACTAAAAATTAAATTGGCTGGCATTATTGATGCCGAGGCCGCTTCCTCAACATCCACTTATATGGATTTACCTGTTGTGGGTAAACTCGCCGAGCTAAATCCCCTACACGTTCTTCTTATAACCGATATGAGAAAACCGCAGGAAACATTTGATAAAGCAGTGCAATTTTTTCCGCGTGACCAGATTCTAACAGCTCCCATACTAGGTATTGTTCGGGATCAAGCAAAATATGAATCCGAAAACACCTCTAATTTGAACTACATAAAATGAAACAATGGTTCGTTGTTAACACCAAGTCACGGGAAGAGCCCAAAGCTCTTCTTAATTTAAAACAACAGAAATTCAAAGTATATTTACCACAATATAAAAAACATAGACGCCATGCACGCCGCATAGATAGTGTCTTGGCACCTCTTTTCCCAAAATATTTATTCGTTGAATTTGACCTCAATAAGGAAAACTGGTCCTGCATTAATTCTACAATCGGCGTGAAAAAACTCGTCCAATTTGGCGCTTTGCCAACTCCAGTTCCAACAGAATTACTAGATGAAATTCGAGCTCGGGAAGACGATGAAGGTATTGTTTCTCTAAATAGACAATTAAATATTAAACCTGGGGACCAAGTACAAATCACTGCTGGTGCTTTTAACGAACACATCGGCATTTTCGAATGTCAGAATGATGACGAACGCGTAGTTATTTTGCTTAACCTAATGGGGCGTCCCGTGCGCGTGCGTCTACCTTCATCAGCAATAAATATTTAAGTTTTTATCATGTCATATTTGACCCTTTCTAGGTTTACTAGTCTTATCTTCCAAATAAATTTTCTGCGTAAAAATCTCCCATCATACCCATTTAATATCTTAACAGTTGGGGTAAATTATCCCTTATTTAGAATAGATCCAAGTTAATGCCACGCGTAAGCCAAATTATGACGGTCCGAAATGGGGAACAATTTCTAGCAGATGCTCTTCACAGTTTATCGGCACAATCATTCATCGATACGGAAATAATCGTTGTTAATAATGGCTCAACGGATGGAACCGCTAGAATATTGGATGAATTTAATTACCCCCGCCTAAAAGTTATTTCAGTTCACCCAAAGCTTAATAGCACCTTCGCCTCGGGTATTTCTAAAGCGTTTAATGCTGCAACGGGTGATTTTATTTCTGTTCAGGATAGTGACGATATCTCAGATAAAAACAGAATCCAAAAACAAGTGCAACTGCTGGAAAATAGACCCGATATCGGGCTGGTTGGTACTAGTGTCGAATGGATTAACGAAAATGGCAATCACCTTTTTTTTTACTCGCCACCTGTTCAATCCGCTAACTTGATGCAACAATATGCTTGGATGAACCCATTGGCCCATTCTAGTGTTATGTTTCGTCGGTCACTTGCCAGTCAATTTGGTGGGTACAATACTAGATATTCTCTCGCATGTGATTATCGAATGGCACTCGATATTTTGTATGCAGGAGGAAAAATTTGTTCCATTGGAGAACCGCTAGTAAAAATGCGGCAGCATAATAATCAAGAATCAAAACAACCAGGTGCCAATATTTTATTTAATCAAGATTTTCTGAATTTATTAAAATATGCCCAAGATTTGCCCTTCTTAACGAGGACATCCCATTCAAAGGGACAACATCATATAACGAAGGCTAAATTCAGATTGGCTCTAAATCTCATCCAGGCTGAAAAAATAGGTGATGGAATAAAATTATTTGGCGAGGTTATATTAGAGTCTCCATTTTCCATATTCGCATACGTAATTGCCAAAACTTTTCGCGAACAACTGCGCAAAATTACCTGACCGCAAAAAAGGAAGACAAACCCATGATAGAAAATTCAATGAAAGTCGTTATCCTTTGTGGTGGAAAAGGAACCCGTATAAAAGATGTCAATGAGAATCTACCCAAACCCATGATACCGATCGGAAATTATCCAATAATTTGGCATGTTATGAAGTCCTATGCAGATTTTGGTTATAAAGAATTTATTTTATGCCTAGGTTATAAATCCGAAATAATAAAAGAATTTTTTCTGAACTATCGAACACTAACAAGTAATTTTACAGTTGATTTCAGCAACCAGGAGAAAATTTTATATCATGACGAAGAAAAATCTTTGGACTGGAAAATAACATTTGTTGAAACAGGTATAGAGACACTAACAGGCTCTCGAGTTTCACAAATCCGCAGCTTTATTGGAACTGATGAGTGCTTTATGCTAACCTATGGTGACGGGCTAAGCGATGTTGATATAGAAGCTCTCATATCTTTTCACAAAGATCACGGCAAGATAATGACTGTTTGCGGTGTCCGTCCACCTGGCCGTTTTGGCGAGTTGCAAGAAAATAAACTGGGCCAAGTAACCAAATTTAACGAAAAACCACAAACCTCTGGGGGGCGAATTTCAGGCGGCTATTTTGTATGCCAGAGCTCAATTTTTGACTATCTCGATACCCACAGATTAGACGAAACCCTTGAAGCGGATCCTATGCGCAAAATTGCTAAAGATGGTCAAATGATGATGTATGCTCATGATGGCTTTTGGCAATGTATGGATACTAGAAGGGACTATGAATTACTAAACCAAATCTATGGCGACGGCAAAGCACATTGGTTTAAATGACAATTTCGCTCAACAGTTTAAATAAGCTCAAAGGAAAGCGTGTTCTAGTAACTGGATCAACTGGCTTTAAGGGAAGTTGGCTCTGCACTTGGTTAATTGATTTGGGTGCAAACGTTTCAGGTTTTGCTCTACCGCCGAAACCTGACGCGCCATTATTTGAACAACTTAAATTAGACAGTCGAATAGCCCAATATAATGGTGATATCCGTCAATATGATTCTATTAATAATGTGATTGAGAAAACTAAACCAGAAATAATTATCCACCTTGCAGCCCAAGCACTGGTTAGACATGGTTATCAAAACCCTAAAGAAACATTCGACACAAATATTGGAGGCAGTATAAATTTATTGGAATCAGTGCGTAATTGTAACAATGTCAGGGCTTTGATTTTTATAACTTCCGACAAATGTTACAAGAATAAAGAATGGTTATGGGGTTACCGAGAAAATGATGAGCTTGGTGGTCAGGATCCTTATTCTGCATCAAAGGCTGCCACCGAAAATGTTTTTGAGGGATATTATCAGTCATTTCTGAAAGAAAAGAAAAATATTGGGGCAGTAACTACACGCGCAGGCAACGTAATAGGCGGAGGCGATTTATCAAGCAATAGAATTGTTCCTGATTGCGTTCGCGCCATCAAAGGCAGATACCCTATTGAAATCAGAAACCCTGGAGCTACAAGGCCCTGGCAACATGTATTAGAACCACTATCCGGTTACTTGACTTTGGCAGCCAAAATTCTTGAAAACTCGGAAAGTATAAAAGGGTCCTGGAATTTTGGACCCGACACCGAAAATGTACACTCTGTTGAAGATCTTGCTAGATTTGCGGTGAAGGTTTGGGGAGAGGGCTCGGTAAAAATAACCGAAGAACCAACTTCACCACATGAATCAAACTTACTCATGTTATCCAGCGACAAAGCTAAATCCCAATTAGCCTGGAGGCCTGTTTGGAATTTTGAACGCTGCGTAACAGAAACCATCGATTGGTACAAAAACGTCGATGACGGCAAAAATCCCATCGACCTGACAATGGCTCAAATATCATCCTATATTTCAGACTCTGAAGAATGACGCCACCTATTCGCGGGATAATTATTAGCCCACTGGAGATAATTGAGGACAATCGAGGGGCCGTGATGCACATGCTGAGAGCTAATGAACCACATTTTATAAAATTTGGTGAGGTGTATTTTTCTATGATACGTCCAAATGTTATTAAAGCATGGAAACGACACAAAGAAATGACATTAAATATTGCTGTTCCAATTGGGAGAGTGCGCCTAGTAGCTTATGACGATCGAGAAAACAGTCCCTCAACCAAAATATTCAACGAGTTTCTACTTGGGCCTAGTGATCTGTATGCTTTGATTACTATTCCACCGATGTTGTGGTATGGGTTTCAAAATATTGGACCCACTGATGCTTTTTTAGCTAACTGTGCAACTATTCCACATAACCCAGAGGAATCAGAACAATTAAATATTGAGAATTCCGTAATTGATTTCAGCTGGACAACAAACTAGGGATGAATAGAGCCAGAAAGACAGTAATTATAACTGGCGCAACCAGTTTTGTTGGCATGCATCTATGTCAAATGTTTACACGAAATAATTGGCACGTAATAGCTGGACATTCAAAAACCCTTGATAGTTATTCTGATCCTCAATCGAAGCGAGTTTCTAATATCTCTAAAATAGTTAAATTTGAGCATTTTGATATTTGCAATAAATTAGCACTGACGAAAATTGTTGATAAGTATAAACCTAATTTATGGATACAACATGCTGGATTTGCATATAACTATAATAGCAATGACTATGATTTTAAAAATGGTTTAATAATAAACTCCGGATCAATCCCAATTCTTTTTCAAGTCTTAAAGGATAAAGGATGTGGAATAATAATTACTGGTACGGAAGCTGAGTATGGTCCATCTAATAAAGCACACGCTGAAAATAAAAAACCAAATCCAAGTTCACTTTATGGAATTACAAAACTCACACAAACAATAACAGCAAAACATCTATCAAACTATTATGATATTCCAACCAGAGTAGCCCGAATATTTCTCCCATTTGGCTCACTTGACAATCCCAGAAAAATTATCCCACAGGTAGTCGAAGCATTAAGAAATAATAAGTCAATTGATTTATCACACTGTAACCAAAAGCGGGATTTTATCGCTATCAGCGACGTTTGTGAAGTTTACCGTAAAATTGCAGATGATTTAAGCCGCGGAAATTTTGATATTTATAATGTGTGCTCAGGACGTGCTACAAAATTAAGAAAATTTTTGATAATGACGGCTAATTGCATCGATGCCGATGAAAAGCTTCTGAAGTTCGGCAAAATTCCACTCCGAAAAGGAGAGCCCAATGTTATATTAGGAAACCCAAAAAAAACAATATCTCAGCTTTCTTGGAGCCCACTTTCATTAAATCAGGCTATAAAAAATGAATTCTCCAATGCATAGCCACATTCGACTTTTTAAGATACACAATAATTTCACCTATGGATAAAGCAAACCAGTTAACCCAAAGAATACTTTCAGCTATCCAAAGGACAATTGGGCCTGCAGACAATAAAATTGTCCTTCACGAGCCTGAATTTAAAGGGAATGAATGGGAATATATCAAAGAGTGTCTTGACACCGGTTGGGTATCTTCTGCGGGCTCCTACGTTGATCGGTTTGAAAAAGATCTTTGTGACTATACCGGAGCAAAATATGCTATCGCAACAGTAAATGGGACTGCAGCTTTACACCTATCTTTAATTCTTGCTGGGGTAAAACCAAATGATGAGGTCGTTGTTCCAGCATTGAGTTTCATAGCAACAGCAAATGCCGTAAGTTATTGTAATGCATTCGCACATTTCTCAGATATTAGCGAAGAAACTCTGGGTTTAGACCCTAAGTTACTTAAATCATATTTAGATGAGATTTCTGAAAAAACTACCAATGGATTACGAAATAAAATTACCGGAAGGCGCATAAAAGCCATTTTACCGATGCACACCTTTGGCCATCCTGTAGAGATTGAAAGTTTAGTCGAAATCAGCAATCATTTTAATATTACATTGATAGAAGATGCCGCAGAAGCGTTAGGATCAAATTATCAGAATCGGCACTGCGGAACATTTGGGCTTGCTGCAGCCCTTAGTTTTAATGGCAACAAAATCATAACTACAGGAGGGGGAGGCGCTATTCTTACAAACGACAAAAAAATTGCTAAAGAAGCCAAGCACCTAAGCACTACGGCAAAAAAATCACATTCGTGGTCTTATATACATGATAAGATTGGCTTCAATTATCGTATGCCAAATATCAATGCCGCCTTGGGATGCGCACAATTAGAATCGCTTGAAGAATCAGTTTTAGAAAAAAGGGTATTAGCGGAAAAATATAAGCAAGCATTTAAAAATATAAAGGAGATTGACTTCGTTTTGGAACCAAAAAATTCCAGAAGTAATTATTGGTTGAATGCTATAAAGATTAATGAGAAACACTACCATATCAAAGATCAATTACTTCAGGTGTTAAATGATGCAAAATTTTATTCTAGGCCATCTTGGCGCTTACTACACAAATTAATACCTTATCGAAATTCTCCGCGAATGGCAGAGATGCCAATAGCTGAAAAAATAGAAAAATCAATAATTAACTTACCAAGCAGCCCATTTTTGATCCGCAAAAAACCTATTGAGCTTAGGTCAAACAATAGTTGATGACATCCTATCATGATTAAAAAAGTGCTTATAACTGGTGCAGATGGTTTTATTGGCTCTCATTTAACCGAAGCCTTAGTTCGAGATGGTTATGATGTTCGTGCGTTTGTATTTTACAATTCTTTTAATTCGTGCGGATGGCTTGATCAAATTGATAACGACATCAAAAATTCTCTCGATATTTTTTCTGGGGATATTAGGGATCCCTTTGGTGTAAGACAGGCAATCAAAAATTGTGACGCCGTAATTCATCTAGCGGCTTTGATCGGCATTCCTTATTCATACCATTCACCGGCAACATATGTTGAAACAAATGTAATGGGAACTTTAAATGTTTTACAAGCTGGAAGAGATTTATCCGTTAGTAAAATAATCCACACCTCCACCAGCGAGGTTTATGGCACGGCTCAATTTGTCCCAATAACCGAAGCACACCCTCTACAAGGACAGTCCCCTTATTCCGCCACCAAAATTGCAGCGGATCAAATGGCATTAGCTTTTCAACGATCATTCGAAACCCCAGTAAATATCATTCGCCCATTTAACACCTACGGACCACGCCAATCTGCCCGAGCTATAATTCCAACGATAATATTACAAATGTTATCTGGAAGCGGTTGTATAAAACTGGGTGCTACTCACCCCACACGGGATTTCAGTTTTATAACTGATACAGTTGGTGGATTTCTTGCGATGTTGAAAACAGAAAACATTTCGGGGAAAGTAATAAACCTCGGTAGTAATTTCGAAATTGCAATTGGCGATATGGCGCGGATTATAGCTGATTTAATTGGTTGCACACTAGACATTGAAGAGGACAAGAAAAGAAAGAGGCCAGAATTAAGTGAAGTTGAGCGACTTTGGGCAGACAATAGTCTCGCCAAAGAGTTGATTGGCTGGCAGCCAGCTTACGCAAATCTTTCCGGTTTCAAAAAAGGTATTACCAAAACAATCGATTGGTTTAGAAACTCAGAAAATATCGCCAGTTATAAACCCGGGGACTATAATGTCTAATTGGCAACAAATAGTTGTACCCCCTGATACACCAATTCGCAGCGTGATTGAAATAATTGAAGAATCGGCTTTACAGATCGCCTTGGTCATCGATCAGAATAAATGTCTTATTGGAACAGTAACAGACGGCGACATTCGAAGAGGTATATTGAAGGGAATTTCGATCGATAATTTTGTTAAAAATGTGATGAATAAATCACCTTTTTGCATAACGCCCAATTACAACAGGGATGAGCTTCTTGCAGCTATGAATGAACGGAAAGTTCATCAAGTACCTGTCGTCAACGAAAATGACAACGTTATTGATCTGGTAACTATAGACCTTTTGTATAACAAAAAAATTAAACGGAATAACTGGGTGGTGTTAATGGCTGGCGGGTTAGGAACACGCTTACTTCCTTTAACCAAAGCAAAACCAAAACCTTTAATCGAAGTTAGAGGAAAACCGCTTCTTGAGAATATTATTGAGAATTTTATTTCATATGGTTTCCGAAAATTCTACATATCTGTGAATTATAAAGGTGATATGATTAAAAAACACTTTGGGAATGGTGAAAAATGGGGATCCGAAATTCGTTACCTTGATGAAGATACGCCCTTGGGTACTGCTGGAGCCTTAGGTTTAATCGACGACGCTCGGGGTCAACCAATCATCGTCATGAATGGTGATCTGGTAACCAAAGTAAATATTAGTGAGATGCTTAATTTTCATATCCAGAGCAACGCCAAGGCTACAATGGGTGTCCGGGAATATGATCATCAGGTGCCGTTTGGTGTTGTCGAAGTTGATAACGGGGCAATTTTATCAATTGATGAGAAGCCCATACATCAATTTCTTGTAAATGGGGGGATTTATATTCTACAACCAGAAACTCTAAAAAAATTGCCAGAAGGTCTGGCCATAGATATGCCTTCGTTCTTCGAACACCTGATAAAAGATGGCAAAAAATGTGTGGCCTTTCCTATACATGAATATTGGATAGATATTGGACGATTTGAGGACATGGAGCGGGCAAAGGATAATACGTAATAACTATAGCCTAAAAGACTTTATCAAATTTTTATGCCCAAACATTATGTTTTAATTTTTCCACACATTTTCACCGAACGTGACTGGAGGCGATTCGGGTGTGAGGAAATGAAAAAACTTGGCTATCAAATAACGATTATCCAATTTAGCAAATTGCTCCAATACGATACAGATAAACTGAGTCGGGGTGATTTTAAAAGCCATCCCGAAGCAAAAACACCCAAGAACTTTGATGAGGTAGGCAAACTATTAGACGGTCTTTCATACCAGGATATTATTCGCTTATTTGTTCCAGTTACATCAAATGTTTGGATTTATGAAGCTATAAAAGAAAGAAAGTTGCGCTACGTACACTCCTCGCTCGGTAATGTGCCAAATAGCTTTTTACCAAACTTTTCTGGTTCCATTAATCTATTTGAGTATGTTTACTATCAAATTAATTGCGTCAAAGCACTCTCGGAGAGGATTTTTCATCGTCTTTTCTTTATTATCAAAATAGGTATGACATATTGGAGGTTACCGCCTCCTTACGTTTGGATGAGAGCAGGCTTCGTTAATCCACATAACGTAAACGCGGCACCACACAAATGGCGTGCCAAAATACTCGATGTAGCAAGCTCAGATGTTGAACTCATTCAATTTAAAACCAACAAGCCAACTAATTTCGCTAATACGGCATTTGCTGTATTTATAGACTCCGGTTTAACAAATCATCCCGATTATGAAATTTTAAATGCCATTCCCCCAGTTTCAGAGGCGGCATATTACCCTGCACTTTGCAAAGTATTTGACAAAATAGAAAAAGACTTAAGCTGCGAAGTGATAATTGCTGCGCATCCGAAAACTACGTATACAAACCAAAAGAACAAAAATATTTTTGGGGGGCGGAAAATTATAACAGATAAAACAGCAGAATTAATAAAACAATCCATACTCACCTTATCTCACTTCAGCACCGCCCTTTCCTATGTTTCGCTTTACCGGAAACCAATAATTTTTCTAACCAGCAATGAGATAGAAGCATTACCTAATTCAAAATGGTTTAAAAAAGATATAATTTGTGGTTCAAGTTGGTTTGGTCAAAAAAGACTAAACATCGACCATGTATCAAGTGTTTCTTCGGAATTTAAAATACCGCATGTTGATGAAACCCTTTATAAAAAATATGAGGATTCTTTTTTACGTTCTCCGACATCTAAAGGCGAAGCATCTTGGGAACTATTGGCCAACATCTACGAACGCCCATCCGATCACTCTACCTATCGATAAATGATTCTGAAACTAGAGCTTACTAAACCCGGCAAGATATAATGCTTAAATTATTATTTTTCTTTTGCTCAGGCTTGTTTAACAAGTTTCCTCGCTTATTTATTGTTAATATAGGCTTGGCTTTGCTCCTCGTTATTGTTGATACAGCCAACGTAATTTCAATCGCTCCGATCGTCGCATTAGTTACTAATGAAAATGCACCTCAAGGTATTGCCAAATCCATTTTTGATGTATGCCAGAGTTTTGGAATTCAGCCGGATAATTTAGTGGGATTTATATCGCTTTTTGTATCCTTGAGCGTCGCTAGTAGTCTTATATCTGTAGGTATTACTTATTTTCTTTTGAAGAGCCAATTTATCGTTAGAAGAGCCTACACATTGGGTTTATGCGAGGATTTGCTTTATTCCAGCATGAATTTCATAAATCGAAAGAGACAAGGTGATTTTATAAATGTGATGATAAAAGAGGTGGCGCAGGTTGCAGATGCATTCACCTCCCTTTCGCGATCAATTGCTCCCTTTATCCAAGCTGGTGTATTATTGGCTATACCTTTTTACATTTCCGTACAAACATCAGCACTAGCAATTTTTTTTGCTATCATATTAATTTCACCCCTAAGGATAGCTCAAAAACATCTATACAATTGGGGGAAAAAAAATGTTGAAGTATCAAATGAATTTAGTTCAACATTACAAGAAATTCTCTCAAATATCGGCATTATTTCTGGATTTGCAAATGAAACTCAAGAAGTAGAACGACTAGATAAATCATTCTCTAAAGTTCGCAAAACTTCTATTAATCTTCAAATAATTCAGTCCGCCGTATTCTATGCCTATAACCCTATTGGCATCATTTTAGTTTTCTTCACATATATAATTGGTCAAAAATTGAACATTGGCATATCAGAAACGGTGGTCATGTTGCTAGCCTTCCATAGGCTTTCAGCCGTATTAAGAGCAATATCAACAAACATGAATCAGCTGCTAACACTTGTTCCTAGCTATGAGAAGATTAACAATATACGAAGCGAGGCAAAAACTAACCGGCCAAATTTTGGAACAATCAAGTTCGACAATTTAAAAAAACCTATAATATTTAATAATGTCACTTTTTCATATACCGGTAAGAAGAACGTTCTTGAAAACATTAATTTAATTATCCCAAAGAACGAAATAACCGCATTAGTTGGAGCCTCTGGTGCAGGCAAGTCAACTATTGCTGATATACTCTTAGGTCTTCATGAAATCAGCGACGGAAAAATAATTATCAATGATTTAACCTTCGATAAATTTGATATCACATCATATAAAAAATGTCTTGGTTACGTGCCCCAACAAAGTTCTCTTTTCAACGAGTCTGTCCGAAAAAATATTTTATGGGCTCAACCAACCGCTTCAAACGATGATATAATAGAAGCCTGTCGTCAGGCGAATGCAAACGAATTCATCAACGAGCTTGAAAACGGCCTTGAAACGATCGTAGGTGATCGCGGTGTCCAATTATCCGGCGGGCAAGTGCAACGAATCGCCTTAGCAAGGGCTTTGGTACGTAAACCTGATCTGCTTTTATTAGATGAAGCAACAAGTGCTCTAGACACCGAGAGCGAGCGGTTAATTCAAGATTCGATTGAAAAAATTGCCCGCAAAACAACTTTGCTCATTATTGCTCATCGATTATCAACCATTAAAAAGGCAAATAGCATATATGTACTTGACAGTGGAAAAATTATTGAGAGTGGGAATTTTAGTCAGCTAATAAATAACGGCGGCCATTTTTCCAAATTAGTGAAAATGCAAAAATTATAAGGGTCTTTTGATAATATGACACATACTGAAATATATTTTAAACAGGTATCAGATATTGCAAAATCTATTGATCACATTGCTATTGAAAGATTGGCGAATGAACTTCTTGCTCTACGTGAGTCCGGTGGCAGATTATTTATAATTGGGGTTGGTGGGAGCGCCGCAAATTCTTCGCATGCTGTAAACGATTTTCGGAAACTATGTGGCATCGAAACTTATTCGCCAGTTGACAATGTTTCAGAGCTGACCGCGCGGACCAATGACGAAGGATGGGACACAGTATTTTCAGCCTGGCTTCAAGGAAGCCAGGCCACGGCCAATGATGCGGTATTGGTATTCTCCGTTGGCGGCGGTGACGCAAAACACAATGTGAGCGTGAATATTGTAAAAGCCTTAGATGAAGCTAAATCACGCAAAATGAAAATATTTGGCGTTGTCGGACGAGAAACGGGACATACAAAAATGATAGGCGATGAAGTGATCGTCGTCCCGACGGTTGCGGCAAATCATATCACACCACACACCGAAGCTTTTCAGGCCGTTGTGTGGCACTGCTTGGTGTCGCACCCAAAACTTCAAATAAAAGGTACTAAATGGTAGCCAAGGTCGACAATCCAGTCCGACCGACTATTTTCCTCGACCGCGACGGTGTTTTGAATCATACTGAGGTCATAGATGGTAAGCCGTATGCACCAAAAAAATTTGAAGATTTCAATATCCTTTCCGGCACCCTTGAAGCGCTTTCGGCTTTAAAAAAAAATGGGTTTGCCTTGGCCGTTGTAACTAACCAACCTGATGTCGGAAACGGTACAGTTGAGAAAAAAATAATTGATCAGATGAATACCAAATTACTTTCAAAGCTTCCGATCGATATTGTTAAGGTATGCTATCATGCTAAAACAGATGGCTGCTATTGCAGAAAACCGAAGCCCGGTATGATTTTAGAGGCTGCAGGCGACTTACACGCTGACGTTTCCAACAGTTATATGATCGGCGACAGATGGAGCGATATTTCAGCCGGTAACGCGGCAGGTTGCACCACAATTTTTATCAACAATAATTATGCTGAAAAAATAGTCGATCAGCCGGATGTTATAGTTTCTTCCTTGATAGACGCAGTAGATACGATCCTTTCACGTAACATGGACAAATAGATGCCAAGTGTAGACCAATTAAAAGTAAAATTATTTGCCGATGGGGCAGACCTAGATAGCATGGTAACCCTTTATAAAAACCCTAAAATAAAGGGTTTTACTACCAACCCAACGCTGATGAATAAAGTTGGAATCACGAATTATGAAAATTTTGCCAAACAGGTTCTAGCTGCCATACCCGATCGCCCCGTTAGTTTTGAAGTTTTTGCTGATGACTTAGCTGATATGTTGGCCCAAGCTAAAGTAATCGCTTCCTGGGGTTCAAACGTGAATGTGAAGATCCCCGTAACAAATACCCAAGGCGAATTTACAGGCCCAATTATAAAAGAACTTTCGACAAACGGCGTTCAGTTAAACATCACCGCTATCATGACACTTGAGCAAGTTAAAGCTGTCGCTGAAAATTTATCACCTGGAACATCGGCCATTGTTTCTGTTTTTGCGGGCAGGATCGCAGATACCGGATTGGACCCTATGCCAATTATGCGCGAGTGTGTGGAAGTCTTAAAATTTTTACCGAAAGCTGAGCTGTTATGGGCTAGCCCACGCGAGCTTTTAAATATTATTCAAGCCAATGAAGTTGGCTGCCATATTATAACGGCAACGGCAGATGTTCTGGGCAAACTGAAATCACTTGAAAAAGACCTCGCTGAGTTTAGCCTAGAAACTGTGCGAATGTTCTATGACGATGCAAAAGCAGCCGGATACACAATAAACATAACCAAAAAAAGCGAGTAAATCCAAATTGGAGTTATCAAAATTATGACACCTAAATTTAATCATGTTCTTGTGACCGGCGGAGCAGGATACTGTGGTAGCGTGTTAGTGCCACAAATGTTGGACATGGGTTACAACGTAACCGTTTATGACATCCAGTATTATGGATCTAATTTTTTACCCTTGGACAATCCAAATTTGACGGTTATTCAAGGCGATATCAGAGATATTGGGAAGCTAGAACCACTTATGGCGGGTGTAGACGCAGTTCTCCATCTGGCTTGTATTTCAAATGATGCCAGCTTTGAATTAGACGAAAACCTTTCGACGACCGTAAACATGAATGCTTTTGAACCAATTGTTATCGCTGCAAAGAAAGCCGGTGTTAAACGCTTTATTTATGCGTCATCAAGTTCAGTTTACGGTATTAGTGAAGAACCTAATGTTAAAGAAGACCACCCATTGGTACCGCTGACGCTTTACAACAAATACAAAGGGGCGTGTGAGCCGATCCTGTTCAATCACACTGATGAAAACTTTGTCGGTGTGGTTTATCGGCCGGCAACCGTATGTGGCTACGGGCCGCGTCAAAGGCTTGATGTATCGGTCAATATTTTGACCAATCTTGCCGTCAATAAAGGCAATATCACTGTCTTTGGCGGCAGTCAGTTGCGCCCAAACCTCCATATTCAGGATTATGCTGATCTTTGTAAAGTTCTGCTTGAAGCACCAGATGAAAAAATCGCTAATGAGATTTTCAATTGTGGCTACGAGAACATGAGTATCATGAAAATTGCCAAAACGGTCAAACGGGTCGTGGCCGAAGAATTTCCGGATAAAGACGAAATTAATATAGAAGTAACATCGTCAGATGATTTGCGTTCATATCATATCAACTCAGACAAGGTTACTGAAGTTCTTGGCTTCAAGCCTCAATATAGTGTAGAAGATGCTATTCGCGGATTATGCAAGGCATTCCGTGACGGCAAATTACCTGATAGCTTCGATAATGATAATTACTTCAATGTCCGCACAATGAAAAAGATCAGCGCTGCTTAAATGGGTTTGCCTATAGCCATGGTTACTGGTGGCGCCGGGTTTATCGGTAGCCACATGGTTGACCTTTTGGTTGATAACGGTTTTCGAGTTCGCATCATTGATAACATGACTGGTGGACATGAAAAAAACCTCGCTAATCATACCAATAACGAGAACGTAACGCTTGAGTGCTGCGATATCCGGGGACTGGATCCAGAAGGATCGATTTTCGACGACGCTCGGTTCGTGTTTCACTTTGCCGGTATTGGTGACATCGTTCCTTCGATCGAACATCCCCTCGATTATATGGAAGTTAATGTTCAGGGAACAGTGCGCGTATTGGAATGTGCTCGGGTAGCAGGCGTCCAGAAGTTTATCTATGCTGCGTCATCGTCATGCTACGGCTTAGCCGATGTCCCAACCAGGGAAGATCAACCGATCCAACCACAATATCCTTATGCATTAAGCAAATATCAAGGTGAACAAGCTGTTTTTCATTGGCAACATGTCTACGGCTTGCCAGCCAACGCCGTTCGGATTTTCAATGCCTATGGTACGCGGGTCCGAACAACTGGCGCATACGGTGCCGTTTTCGGCGTTTTCTTCAAACAAAAATTGGCCGGAAAACCTTTTACTGTCGTTGGCGATGGCATGCAAGATCGTGACTTTATATACGTAACGGATGTTGCTAAGGCATTTTACGCAGCGGCAATGACAAATCGGTCAGGTGAGATTTACAATATCGGCGCTGGCAATCCGCAAACAGTAAATACACTTGTGGAATTGCTAGAGGGCGATGTTGTCTATGTGCCCAAACGACCCGGTGAACCAGATTGTACTTGGGCGGACATCACAAAGGCCTTGACTGAACTCGAATGGAAGCCTGAAATTTCGTTTGAAGAGGGTGTTAAAAAAATGCTGGTAGAAATTGATACTTGGAAAGATGCTCCACTTTGGGATCCAAATAGTATTAAGGAAGCAACTAAACCCTGGTTCAAATATATGAATACAAAGACAAAACAATGACCGCAGAATTCTTTAAAGAATACGAATTCAAGCTAAAAACTCGGCATGAGCTTGCAGATCTTATAGGCCCATTTCCCCGCGAAAAGAAAGTTATCCTGTGTCACGGTGTTTTCGACGTTGTCCATCCGGGTCACGTTCGGCATTTAGCGTACGCAAAAACTAAAGCTGATATTCTTATTGCTAGTATCACCGCAGATCTTCATATTAAAAAGGGTGTTTATCGGCCTCATATTCCTCAACGTCTGCGAGCTTTAAATTTAGCCGCGTTCGAAATGGTGGATTACGTCATTATCGACGAAAATGCAAAACCGCTAGAATTGCTTAAGTTTTTAAATCCTGATTATTTTGCCAAAGGCTTTGAATATAGCGACGACGGTTTACCAGCAGCAACCCAAGAGGAAGCTAACGTAGTTGAAGGCTTTGGCGGCGAGATGATTTTTACGCCAGGTGACGTAGTCTATTCATCTTCAGAATTTATCAAAATGTCAGCCCCCGACATCCAGATGGAAAAACTCCTAGCTGTTATGCATACCCATAAACTCAATTTCTCTGATTTACGTTCGGCCTTGGATAAAATGATTGGATTTAAGGTCCACGTAGTAGGCGACACAATTGTCGATAGCTACACCCGAACAAATCTCATTGGTGGGCAAACAAAAACCCCAACATTCAGCGTTCAATATCAAGGCCAAGACAACTATATAGGTGGTGCAGGAATTGTTGCCCAACATTTAAGGGCTGCGGGTGCCGATGTAACGTTCTCCAGCGTACTCGGTAATGACGCCTTAAGTGAGTTTGTCATCGCTGGATTGAAAGATGCGGGCATTCACTGCAACACAATTATAGATGAAACACGGCCCACAACTAATAAGAATGCTTTCATAGCTAATGGTTATCGCCTGCTGAAAGTTGACACGCTTGATAATCGTTCCATTTCAGAATCCATTTTGGAGCGTTTATTGAATAGCGTGCGCGACGCTTCTACTGATGCTGTTGTTTTTGCCGATTTCCGTCATGGTATATTTAATCAGCACACCGTTCCACTATTGACAGAAGCTATCCCAAATAACGCCTATCGCGTTGCCGATAGCCAGGTTGCTAGCCGATGGGGTAATATCATCGAGTTTAAGAGTTTTGACCTCATTACGCCAAATGAACGTGAAGCCCGGTTTGCACTTGGCGATCAGGATTCTACTGTTGGAGCTTTATCAGGTCAGCTTGCTAATGCGACGGGATGTAAACTACTACTTCTCAAACTCGGTGAGAGAGGGTTATTTGTTAATAAGCCGACTAATGATTCAAATGTCGGGGGTTATTTTTCCATTGATAGCTTTGCTGAAAATGTTGTTGATCCCATAGGGGCAGGAGACGCATTGCTTGCTTATGCTACATTAGCGATGATTGCGACGAATAATGAAGTTATAGCGAGCATCCTCGGATCCATGGCTGCCGCTTGCGAATGTGAGTTTGACGGTAATATTCCAATCAAACCCTCCGACGTTCTAAACCGCATCGGTAAAGTTGCAAATATGGCAAATTACGGGAACTAAATGGCGTTAAAAGTTGTTGTTGCAGGTATGGGCGTTCAAGGTACAAAACGCCAACGCGCTGCGCAGGATGATATAGTCGCTACGATTGATCCTGTGGCAGAAGGTGTCGATTATAAAGATATACGGGAAGTGCCGCTGGATAGCTTCGATGCCGCAATTTTGTGTATTCCAGATGATCCCAAAGTCGCTTTGATAAGCTATTTGTTGGCGAACAAAAAACATGTTCTGGTTGAGAAACCACTATTCGCAAAAAATGATAGCGATATTGAAACCCTTGCCGAACTTTCCAAAACTAACAATGTGGTCTGCTATACCGCTTATAATCATCGGTTCGAGCCTCATTTCGTTAGAATGCGCAATTTAATTCAAAATGGTGCTTTGGGGAAAATCTATAGTCTGCGGATGTTTTATGGCAACGGCACAGCCCGTTTAGTCAGGAACAGCAAGTGGCGGGATACAGGAGCCGGCGTTTTGGCAGATCTGGGGAGCCACTTGTTAGATACCTTGCGATTTTGGTTTGGCGAGAATTTTGACCCAAAATTCAAAATTCAAGGCGCCTATACCCATGAAAATAAATCTTTTGACCATGTTGTTGTAGGAAGTAATAACACACCCGCCATCCAACTAGAGATGACTATGTTGTCTTGGCGCAATCACTTTACTTGTGATGTATTTGCTGAAAAAGGAAGTGCCCACATTAACTCACTTTGCAAATGGGGGCCTAGTACTTTTATCCACCGGACAAGAATTTTACCGAGTGGTCGCCCGCCAGAAAAATTTGATAGGTTAGAACAAGAAGATCCTACCTGGAATATCGAATACAAACATTTTGTTAATCTATGCAAAAAAAGGGGTGGGCATAACCTTGAGAACGATATTTGGATTAATCGCACATTGACCGATCTTTCTATGAATGCCGGGGTAACTGTCAATGCCTAATTTGATTATTGGTTATGCTGGCTTGACACACCTAGGATTAAACTCAGCTGCTGCCGCTGCGGAAAATGGTTTTGATGTGATCGGCTATCATCACGACGCCAAATATGTCGCTGCAATTAATAATGGGCTACTTCCTATCAACGAACCCGGCCTTAATGAATTAGTAAAGAAAAATAAACCACGCCTGAACTTCAGCGACGACGTGAATTCACTTTCTCAGTGTGACATAGTTTATATATCAGCTGATGTCCCGACCGATGATCGAGGTAACAGTGATCTCACGACTATAATGAAAATGATCTCTCTAAGTGAAGCGGCAATGAAACCGGATGCCTTATTAACTATATTATGCCAAGTGCCACCTGGATTCACGCGGCAGATTTCACGCCGATCAGGGAATTTATATTATCAAGTGGAGACGCTTATTTTTGGCCAAGCTGTAGAGCGTGCCACAAAACCAGAACGTTTCATTGTCGGCTGTGCTCATCCGGATCAGAAAATAGACGCGCGGTTGTTAGAATTTCTCGGTACGTTTAAGTGTCCAATCATGCCGATGCGATATGAAAGTGCGGAACTAGCAAAAATAGCAATTAATATGTGTCTCGTCGCTTCAATAGGTGTCGCCAATACAATGGCTGAAATTTGTGAAAATGCTAACGCTGATTGGTCAGAAATTGTACCCTCTCTCAGGCTCGACAGACGGATTGGCAAGTACAGTTACTTAAAACCCGGCCTTGGAATTGCAGGCGGTAACTTAGAGAGAGATCTAAACACAATTATGCAATTGTCCGAGATACATCAAACAGACGGCAGTATTGTTGCTGCATGGATCAGAAATAGTGCGCATCGGAAAGAATGGGCTTGGCGCATATTAAATAAAAAGGTTTTAAGCACAAATCCAAATGCACGGATTTGCGTCTTGGGGCTGGCCTATAAAGAAAACACGCACAGCACAAAGAATTCGCCCTCCCTTGCCTTGCTCAGCCATCTTAATGGATTTGAAGTTTGCGTCCACGACCCTATTGTTTCACCCGATGCAGCGGGAATTCCTGTTTCATCATCAAACAGCGCCGAGAACGCTACTAAAAATGCAGACGCCCTGGTAATCATGACCCCCTGGCCGGAATACGCTGGGCTTAATTTGAAGAGAATATCCTCTCATATGAAAGGCCGCACTATTTTAGATCCCTATGCTATTTTGAATCGTAAAATGGTTAAAGCCGCCGGGTTAGACTATCTCACTTTAGGTCTTTCAGAACTTTCAACATTCTCTTAAAGGGAAGTAATTGATGCTCGAACATAAAAATTCTAAACAAACTCAACCTAGCCGAGTTGTTATATTAGGAGCCGCAGGTTTTGTTGGCGGGGCAACTCATAGAGCTTTTAAATCAGAAGGCACGAAAGTCCTCCCACTGAGCCGTAATGATATAGAATTATTAGACGAAGAAGCCGGATCTAAACTAACAGATCTCGTTAAGCCGACGGATACCCTGATTGTAATTTCTGCTGAAGCACCGTGCAAAGACGCTGCAATGCTTATTCGCAATGTCCAAATGATGGCTGGCGTGTGTGAAGCTATCTCTAGAACTCAACCTGCACACATTATATATGTAAGTTCTGATGCAGTTTATGCCGATAGTATGGAGCCCTTAAACGAAACTTCAAGTGCCGAACCCACGTCAATGCACGGTATCATGCATCTTACTCGCGAAATTATGTTAAAAGAAACAACCGAATTCACCTTAACAATTTTGCGCCCTACACTCATTTACGGTATCGATGACCCACACAATGGCTATGGTCCGAATCGTTTCCGTCGGCTTGTTGCTGACGGCAAGGAAATAATCCTCTTTGGAGAAGGTGAAGAACAGCGTGACCACGTTTTGGTTGATGATGTTGCAGAACTCATCCGGCTCATCGCTTGGCATAAAAGCAAAGGCATCCTTAATGCTGCTACCGGAACCGTTACCTCATTCAAAAGAATTGCTGAGATGATGGTGAATTTTTCTGAAAAGCCTGTCACCATAAAAAGCTCATTAAGACTTGGCGCTATGCCACATAACGGCTATCGTCCGTTCAATCCGACAGCAACACGGAAAGCTTTTCCTAAATTTGAATATACCAACCTTTCTGATGGATTAAAGGATACGATCTGATGGCTGAAGTTGAACTCCTGCGTTCTCTTCCTAAAGGAAAACGCAATGTCAAAGCTCGCGAAACCGAAAAAACAGAAGAGCATATTCGCGTTTCCCGGGAATATGGAAAAATGTATTTCGATGGTCCGCGTGAATATGGATATGGCGGTTACAGTTATGATGGGCGTTGGCAACCTGTCGCTCAGGATATTGTCGATCATTTTAGGTTAAAATCAGGAGATAAAGTGCTCGATATTGGATGCGCAAAAGGGTTTCTGGTTAAAGATCTCTTGGCTCTCGGAATCGATGCCTATGGGGTAGATGTTTCCAAATATGCTCTAATGAATTGTGAACCAGAGGTCGTCGGTCGACTCCAAATAGGTAGTGCTGAAGATCTGCCGTTCCCAGATGGCAGTTTCAGCGCTGTGCTCTGCATCAATAGCTTGCATAATTTACCGCGAGACTTGTGTAAAGTTGCTTTGGGTGAAATAGAACGCCTAGCGCCAAATAAAGGATTTGTCCAAGTTGATAGCTATTTCACATCTGAGCAGAAGAAAATTTTTGAAAGCTGGGTATTAACAGCCTATTTTCACGACTATCCCGATGGTTGGATAAAACTTTTTGAAGAAGCCGGATACTCCGGTGATTGGTATTGGACAATAATCTCTTGAAATACAAAACTCCAACTACACCCATAATTATTAAGAGATAGAAAATGAACTTAACTAATTCTTTTGACAAAATGCTAGCGCAAAGTCGCTGCAAATCTTATCGACGACGAATCCTCGATATTTCACAACAAGTTGGCGCACTGCACGCTGCCGCAGCTTTTTCTGCTATGGAAATGACTGATTGTATTTATAACGGTCTGATGAATCGCGGCGACAATAAAGACCCTATTGATAAATTTATCATGTCGAAGGGCCATGGTTGTATGGTCCAATACGTAATATTAGAGGATCTGGGTATCCTAAGCAAAAAAGACTTAGACTTATATTGCAAACCAGACGGACGGCTTGGATGTCACCCAGATTTTGGGACACCGGGCATAGAAGCCTCCACAGGATCCCTAGGGCACGGCGCAGCAATGGCAACTGGCATGGCATATACCGAACAATATATTAAAAGGGGTCCTGGTAAAATTTTTGTTATAATAAGCGATGGCGAACTTCAAGAGGGATCAACTTGGGAGGCCTTGATGATGGCGGCAAACCTAAATACAGATAATTTGATAATTTGTTTAGATCATAATGGCATGCAATCCTTTGGTGACACAATTGAAACCCACCCTAAATTCTATCCTATCAGCGAAAAAATAAACGCTTTTGGCTGGGAAACTGCAGAAGTTAATGGTCACGATTCTGAGGCTGTTTTTGACGCAATAACAAACCGGGCAGGCGGGAAGCCGTTTATGCTAATTTGCAACACGGTCAAGGGTCGCGGTGTATCATTTATGGAAGGACAGCCAATTTGGCACTACCGTTCGCCAAACCCTGAGGAATACGCCCAAGCAATTAATGAGCTAACGGAGATATCATCGTGAGAAATAAATTTGCAGATGCTATTTACGAGATTGGCAAAAAAGATGATCGTATTTGCGCCTTAGTGGCAGATCTATCGCCAGCTGGCTCAATGATTAATTTTCGCGAGGATTTCCCAGACCGATTTATTAATTGTGGTGTTGCCGAGCAATCAATGATTGGAATTGCTGCTGGAATGGCTTTAAACGGGATGCGCCCGTTTTGTTATACGATTGCCACGTTCAGTCTTTATCGTCCATTTGAAATGGTCCGTGATGATTTGTGCTATCAAAATTTACCGGTAACAGTTATCGGTATGGGGGCTGGGGTTATTTACTCCACACTTGGTGGTACCCACCATACAATTGAAGACATCGCAATCGCTTCCGCAATTCCCAATTTAACCGTCCTCGCACCATGCGACCCAGACGAAATGCGCTTGGCAACAACTTGGTGTGCGACGGAAAGTCTGGGTCCAGTTTACATGCGACTAGGTAAAGCAGGCGAGCCAGATTTAACTAGTAAAGCTATCGATCCATTTAAAATTGGGAAAGTAAGATGTCTTCAACAGGGGGCAAATGTTGCAATACTATCATATGGCATAACAGTTGATATGGCTCTCAGTGTTGCCAAACAGATTTCTTCAACCGGGAAATCTGTATCTGTATACTCTTGCCATACTATTAAGCCCCTTGATACAGAAGGCATACAAAAAATCTTAGCGACCCACAATCAAATAGCAGTAATTGAGGAGCACGTTCCTCATGGTGGACTAGGCTCACGGGTAAAAGAAATTGCATGGGAAATGAAGGCCAATTGTAGTTTAAAATGTTTTTCCTTAAAGGACGAATTTATTCATTTTTATGGAAATCACTTGGAATTGTTATCAAAGCACGGGCTCGATATCGAAAGCATCAGCGAAGAAATTAACCGTCCCTAGTCTAACTATAAATGCAAATATTCACCATATGATTCCTGAAGCCGAAATCTTGTTAATTGGCGCGACAGCGTTTATTGGTAGGCATGTATCAAACCAAATTTCACGATCTGGTACTAACCTAGTTGCAACAACCCGCTCACCGATTGACGACGACGATCCTATGCGAAGGTTAAAAAATGTAAACGTCATACATTTGGATTTGAGTGATTCCGTTTCTTTCAAACACCTTCCGAAACGTGTTTCTACAATTATCCACATTGCTGCTGCATCCAGTGAATCCTCAGCTTCAGATATAATAAAAACTAACGTACATGGAATGCAAAACCTTCTAGATTATGCGTTGGTAGCGGGTGCAGATCGCTTCATATTTACCTCCAGTATTTCTGTTCATGGTGAAATAAACGTCGACCCTATTGATTCAAATACGCCGATTGTGAACCCCAACACCTACGGCCTTAGCAAGCTGGCCGGCGAAATGTTGTTGCACGAGAAGGCTTCTGTATTATCTTCCTTTGCTATTCGTCTTCCAAGCGTGCTTGGTATTGGTGCCAAAAATCATTGGCTGGCGAAGGTTCGCGAACGTGCACTCAAACATCAAGATATTACAATATTCAATCCAGAAAACAGGTTTAACAATGCTGTAGATGTAAACGCGTTAAGTAACTTTATTCTTCACCTCGCTAATTCAAGTTTTCGAGGATCACATGTATTTCCCATAGCTTCATCGGGATTCATAACAATCGAAAATGCTGTCAAACGAATTATAACTCGAACAGGATCAAGCTCTAAAGTAAAAACACGACTTCTTGACAAATCTTCATTTACAATTAATTTTTCTTCAGCTAGGAAGCTTGGTTTTAATCCAACCGGCATTGAAGATGCACTTGACGCCTTTTGTGAGTAACTCTGCTTTACCAATATTAACCGCAAACAAGGGAGCTAAAAATCAATGCCTCAGCTTGATTGTAATGTAATTGATGCCGGAGCCCGTTATGGTTTACATCCATCTTGGCAGTCCATGGAAACTTTGGTCAATTTTTTTCTATTTGAAGCCGACGACAAAGAAGTTAATCGCTTAAAAAAGAAGTATATTGATAGAAAAAATATTACTGTCGAGAATTTAGCGCTATTCAGTAAAGATACAACTCTTACATTCAAGGAACGACACCATCGTGCATTAAATTCACACTATGACATTAATGAAGCATTTCTCTCAGACGAAGATTATATGCGGATCGAGCATGAAAATATTAGAGAATATACCGTAGAGGCAAGATCAATTGATAGCCTCTTTTCTAACCAAGAAATCCATTTCCTAAAAATTGACACCGAAGGGGCTGAACTTGAAGTTCTTAATGGTGCAAAATCAAAAATAATGGATACCGTTTTGGGTGTTCGTGCAGAGGTACCCTTTGCTCCAATTCTCAAAGATTGCCCAACATTCGGCGAAATTAACAATTTTATGTACGAACACGGTTTTGAGCTCTTGAATTTGGATTATGATGGCCGGGGAAGCGCGAGAAGCCCATTTACCCTTCCTGATAAATTTGGGAAACTAATGTCCACAGATGGTGTATGGGTTATTTCATCAAAACGCCTATTTGATCGAACACGCAATGATGTCGCTCCCAATACTATCCGGATGGCTTTGTTCTTAATGCTCAACAACGCGACCGATGTAGCTCTGGAAGTTCTACTTCGTGCCGTTGAAAAAGAGGGCGTCTCCTATGCCACATTTATAAACCAACCTTTATTTCGCGATTTAAATAAACGTGTAGCTCTACTTTTTAAGGCGATTAGTTACCTTCCCAGTATGGAAAAAAATTATATTCAAGATGCATACAAGAAAATATTTGGTCTCGATTTCCCTGTCTTGAACGATTTCTACGAATCTTCTCTTTTTGATTAAAGCATTACTCATGAATTCTTCGATAAAACCGAGTGCTTTACATCGACTAGCTCGTTTTTGTTATTATCAAGTTAAAGTGAACCTTTCGGGTTACTTTGGTATTCTAATTCTTTTTGCTCTCAAGTTTTACCGTCCATACCGTTTCATGATTGTTGGTGGTTATAAATCCAACAGCGGTGATAATATCATTATTTCAATGGATGGCCGGATCGGTCATTTTCTAGGGGCGATGGACTACTACCTCCGCCGAAAAAATTTAGATCAAGGTTATGGGACAGCTTATGATGTTTTGCTATGCGACGGAGCGCTATCTAACAGAACTATTGTGGAAATGACCCGCCAATACATACCTGTTGTTTGTAGTGATTTTTTGAGACATCTAATTAAAATGGTATTTCGGATTAAACCAAAACATCCTGCCATTTATGTTATGCCACATATCGTTTATGCCCCAGATATTTTTAACAACACTCCAGCGCCTTTTTGCTTAACAGAGGAACAGAAAAAGAACGGCCAAACCCTACTCAAACAAATGGGCATTCCAAGTGGAGCGCCTGTTATCACTTTCGCTGTACGTGACCAGGCTTATATGGAAAAGTCTTTTGTAACGGGTAACGAGAACGGCTGGGATTATCATAGCTATCGTAATCCTGATTTTGACGCATATGTAGAAATGGCTGAAAATTTAGCAGATCAGGGCTATTGGCTAGTTCGAATGGGATCGATTGTTGCAAGCCCTCTTTTAACCCAACATCCGCGAATAATTGATTATTCGACACACCACCGAACCGATTTTGGAGATGTTTTCCTTGCTTCATACTGTACATTATTCATCTGTGATTCAGCTGGTATTGGCCATCTATCTCACGCCCAAGGCGGCTGTGGATTGCGCACAAATCTAAATATTGCTGATTTATATGCACCGTGGCCAAATTTTATGTCTTTACCAGTCAAGTATCTTGATATTGATTCAAACAGAATCATTACTTACAGCGAAGCGATTAAACGCGGTATTCTAACGTTCGGTCGAACAGATGACTTTAGAAAGGAAAAAATTAGAATTGTTTACAACACAGGATTAGAATTGACAGAAGCAGCATTAGATATCTTAAATAAAATGAATTCTGGAAGCATCGTTGGTTGTGAACGAGATGAATTAGAACATCGTTTCTTTTCACTTTATCCCGAAAACCATGGGTTGTCTTTAGAAGATGGCCAGTTCGAAGATTCAGATGCACGTTCACCAATAGCACCAAGCTTCCTAAATCGACATGAACAACTTATAAAATAAAGTTGAAGTAAGCTAAGAATTGCGGAAAAAATATTTATAATCACTAACACTTTTGTTCAAAGCTTGAACGCTGTAAAAGAAACACTCGAATAGATTGATACACGTCCTTGCTACAAACATCATCAAATAATTTACCAAAATCGAATAGAAATTGATGTCAACACTGGCAAAACCTTACGTCATTGGCATAAATGGATCGTTTCACGATGCCGCGGTTTGTGTACTTAGTGCAGAGATGAATGAACCAGTACTGCTTTTATCCGAAGATCGTCATTCAGGAATATCTCATCATTTTGGTTTTCCTTTTAAATCGCTAAAATTGGCGATAGAGCAAATTGGGGCTGAAAACATTTCTGCCGTAGCCTATTCCCGCGATCGTAATTGTTTCAAATTCCCTCCGCAGTCATACTTTGAAGGTAGTTTTGATGCCAAAACAGAACGACGGCTGCGCCATGAGCTTGCGACTATTCTCAACCGTAGCGACGAAGCATTTCCACACATTGACTTCCTGCCAGAAAAAATTAAGGGACTAATAAGTGGACTGCCATCGGCGAGTGATAATCTGTCTCTACGAAAGAATATCTGTTATCTGCTTGTACGCTATCTAAACGAATTGGCCACCGAGATAAACATCTCACGATTCCTGCCTACGGTGCCAATAACTGGATTTCGCCATCACGATACTCACGCCGCCACTTACTTTGCAAGCCCCTTCGATAATGCTGCCATAGTGACGTGGGATGGCCGGGGTGAATTCGATAGTACAGTGCTTACTCACGGTAAGGGAGAAAAAATGGTCCGCGTAGCTGAGATCCAACACCCCTTGTCTATCGGAACGTTTTATGAAGTGTTTGCAGAATATGTTGGCTTCAGTCGCATTGAAGGTCCAGGCAAATTGATGGGCTTAGCTGCTTATGGTGATAATCGATTTGTATCAATAATTGATCAACTAATTAAGGTCGATAATAAACAATTTGATTTTACGTTCAACGACGAATTGTTATCCTATTCACAAAGCCAGCGACTCAATTTCAAGAAATTACTTATAAAAATAATTGGTCCTAAACGAAAGGACGACGAATCAATAAATGACCGCCACATGGCAATCGCATACGCAGTACAAAAAACCACTGAACGAGTTTGTGCCCAATTGGTCAAAAACGCCTGTAAAATGCTCAATACACGGAATGTTGTTTTTTCGGGTGGTCTGTCCCTGAATTGTGTAATGAACGAAAAGTTACGCGCCAAATTAAAAATCAAACCTTTTTTGATTCCACCTTGCGGCGATGATGGCACCGCGCTAGGGGCGGCTCTTCTTCTACGCCACAATGAACTAAATGGTAATCAGCGGGCTAAAAGAGAGAAACGGCTACGTTATTTTAACAATTATGGCACAAGAAATGATCCTCAACAGATCAAAAAATTTCTCGATAAAAAGGGTTTCAAATACACTGATTTTACGCCGAAAAACGTGGCTAGCTTAATAGCCAAAGGCAACGTGATTGGGTATATGTCAGGCCGATATGAATTCGGTCCCAGAGCCCTTGGTTTCCGTTCAATCCTTGCAGATCCACGGCCTTATGAAAACTGGCCACGAGTCAACAAAACTATTAAACATAGAGAGGACTTTCGCCCATTTGCCCCGGTAATGCTAAAACAAGAAGCTGAAAAATATTGGGGTAACGAAAGTGAGGTCACTGACAGTCCATACATGTTACTTGCACCAAGAATGAATAATGAAGCGCGTGACTGTCTTGGTGCTGTTATTCATCATGACCTTACGGCACGTGTACAAACATTGGAACAGGACTTTAACCCCAAACTTTTTTCTATCCTCAATGAATTCAAACAGCAAACTGGTGTTGGCGTTCTCATGAATACCAGCCTTAACATGTCAGGCGAGAGCATAATTATCGACTTTGCGGACTTACTTAGATTCATGGCCTATTCCGAAATGGATGCAGTGGTACTTGATAATACTATCGTCGAACGCTCTGGGAATGAGAATTGCCTTGCCGAATTAGTAACGGATCTGCCTAATAGGCAAGATTATTTGAAGCACCGCCGGAAAGCTTATCAATTGGAGTGGAAAAACCTGAAAGAGTTATTTAAATATACCGATTATGATGATTTCTTTTATTTCCTTTATAGTGAAAATATGCCTTAGATTTCTATGACTAAACAACAACATAATAACTTCACCAATAATCTTGCCGAGCCCCCGGACAGGGAAAGCGCACCTGCCGTGATCATCATTGAGCCAGCCGAAGGCACACGCCGTCTAGACCCTCAAAAAAGCCAACCGCACTCTCTTGATCGAGATAAAACCTTCAACAAGCCCGTAATGGAATGGTTGCTCCACGCATTAAAAAATTTAGATGACTGTGGCATTTCATATGTCGGTGGCTATCACATTGAAAAAGTGCTTCAGAGTTATCCCAACCTTAAATTGATTTATCAAAAAGACCGCCTGAATCAGGGGGACCTAGTATCTATGCTGCTAGCAACAGACAAGCCCCTTGAAACAATTATCGTCCGCGCAGACGTCCTTTACCTGCCAAAATTCTTCCTTAACCTACATTCTGGACAAGGCATAACTTTTGGAAATGTTCGTACATCTTCTAACAATCAAGTGACAGTTGCTATGCGCGTTAGGTCAGGGTCATTCGATCTATTCTTATCAGCCGCAAAAAAATTAGTCAAAAAAGATCCCTTAGCTAACTTTAATGACCTTCAGCAGGCCCTGATTGGTAACACGAGTAAAAACGTTGACCTTGATGACTTAGCCGCTTTAATCACTGACAAAGTCAAAATTTCACAAACTGTATTTAAAGGTAAAGCACAAACACTGGATCATATTGCGCCACTAGCAAAAGAAGCACGGGTCCTAGCAAGAGAGCGTTTTTCGGTTGCCCGCTGGGAAAATAACGCAACGAAGATATTAGTATCCATAAAAAAAGCTTTCCCCAAAGGACCTTTAATCGTCCGCAGCTCCACTACAAGCGAGGACCAATATGAGTTTTCGGCTGCGGGTGCTTTTGATTCAATTCTTGACGTTGATCCCACCAATAAAAAGCAACTCACTAACGCGATCCAGCAGGTCATAAACAGCTTTTCCAGAAATGGTCGAATTAGGTCTACTAAAGATGAAGTTCTGATACAACCTCAAGTAGAAGGTTTACTTTCAAGTGGTGTTTTACTAACTGAAGATCCACGAAGCGGAGCCCCCTATCTCATTATTAATGCAGACGAGACTACCGGACGCTCAGATCTGGTTACCTCGGGAGGCAAGGGAAATCTTAAAACATATTATGCTTTACCTGGACACGACATATCGCACCTCCCTCAAACGGCACAGAAAACTTTTAAGCTGGGCCAAGAGATGATGGCGCTGTCTCACATCAATACATTGAATATTGAATACGGAATCGACCGAAATAGTACCTGTCATCTTTTCCAAATTAGGCCACTGACGAACACCAAAAATTTGCCAATTGCCGAAGATGATTTTTTTGACATGGTGACTGGTGCTCAGGAATTTATTCGGTCCTTAATGAGGCCCCGCAATGGGGTATTGGGCAAAACATCAGTCCTTGGTTCGATGCCGGATTGGAATCCAGTCGAAATGCTCGGAGAAACACCTAATCCATTAGCCTTGAGCATTTACCAAACTTTAATTGGCGACTTGAGTTGGGCCAAAGCACGTGCTCGGATTGGTTATAGGAAAGTTGATCCTGAGGCTCTTATTGTTTCCGTCGCAGGTAGACCCTATGTCGATGTGCGTGCCAGCTTGAATTCTTTCCTACCTGATGGTTTAGAAACTTCAATTGCCGAAAATTGGATTAACGCTAACATTGAGCGCCTGTGCCAACAACCTCATCTTCACGACAAAATAGAGTTTGAAATTGCTGCCACTTGTCTAGCGCCTGATTGGCCACAACAAGCTAAACGTATGCAAGAAGCTGGTCTCAGTCCTGAACAAATTGAAACCTTCAAGTTCTGTTTAAGAGAACTTACGCAAAATATCGTTAATGGAAGTGTAGAACCTATCATAGACCTTCAAAATTCACTCAATATACTAGAAGATCGTCGCAATCAACTAATAGAAGAGCCGCACGAGACAGTCGCTGACATTGCACGGCATATTCGAAATTTGCTTAAAGATTGCCAAAATTATGGGATTGTGTCTTTTTCTATCCTAGCGCGCTACGCTTTTATTGCTATGACCTTACTGAGAGGATTGCGGGATTGTGGAGTCATAGAGGAAGTGGAGTTTGAAAACGTGCTACTTGGCATTCCGACAGTGGCCAGCCGCTTCTCTGAAGATATGTTGGCTTATGCTGAAGACCGCCTTGAATTGGATAAGATGATAGAACGCTACGGTCATCTGCGTCCACATTCATATGATATCAACTCACCCAACTATTCCTCTGATATAGAGCAAATTTTCAATAAACAAAGAATGCTCAAGAGTACTTGTGACCATCTGCAAGCGCCCGTAGACAAGGACATTGCGGAGGTGCTTTCTGACAAAGCAAGCAATATTGAGAAATGTTTCAGCGATTTAGGATTGAACATTAGTTTTGATAAATTTATCGATTTTGTTAGAAGCGCAATTTCAGCACGGGAATCAGCAAAATTCCAATTTATGCGTAACCTTAACGACGCCCTAGAGAACGTAGCTTTACTTGGGGAAAAAATAGGCTTTAGCCGCAATCAACTGGCTTTTATCCCGATTGACGAATATTTCCGCCTTGGCACCGACAGCTTCAACAATGCCCAAACTAGTTATTTTCGGCGTATGGTGGAATTTAATGAAAAAAGATGGGTGCTGACCTGTGCCATACGCCTGCCAGAGCTGATACGCACTGTCAACGATGTTTCAGCATTCGAGGTCATTCTTCATCAGCCAAATTTCGTTACTCATAAATGCGTAAGAGCTCGCATAGTATGGTTAGATGATCAAAAACCACCCTACGATCTTGAAGGGGCTATCGTAGCAATCCGCTCCGCTGATCCAGGTTACGACTGGATTTTTAGCCACTCTTTAGTAGGTCTATTGACACAGTACGGCGGCATCGGTTCACACATGAGCATCAGGGCTGCAGAATTTAGCTTGCCGGCCGCTATCGGCTGCGGCCAAACATTATTCGAAAGCCTTCGTGGCTGTAGTGAAATCGAAATTGATGGCCAGAACGGAACGGTAAAAAGGTTGTGATTAATATCCTTGTCTCGATGCGTATCTCCGAAAACACTTCCTATATCGAACGTCGAGACGCTATTGCACACGATTGGGTTAAGTTCCTATCAAAATATAATGTCGTGCCTATTTTTATACCTAACAACCTACCCGATCCTACTATTTACTTTGATGCCGTCTCACCGGCCGGATTACTTCTTACCGGCGGCAATAGCCTTGGTGAAAGGAAGCAGCTGTCCGAACGAGACCAGGCCGAAGAAAGATTGTTAGCAAAGGCAACACAAATAGGTCTGCCCGTATTCGGTGTTTGCCGCGGCTTACAAGTTATCAACCGCTTTTTCGGTGGGGGACTAAGCAGACAATTGACTGAAAATCATGTCGCTATCAATCATACAATCACCATGGATGAAAAGTTTTCCAGCGCTGATAGTGATGTGTTATTAACGGTGAATAGCTATCATAATCAAGGCGTAAAAATTGGACAACTTGCATCTTCGCTAAAGAGTTTTGCCATCAGCGATGACCAAATTATAGAGGGCCTGGTCCACCCGAACTTACCCATTATCGCCGTCCAGTGGCATCCGGAGCGTGAGAGCCCGTCAGAACAGATCGATCACGAATTATTTTCCCAATGGATTAAAAAATGCGCTTAATAATCCTTGCCGCAGGCCAAGGGACCCGACTATTACCTTTAACAAAGACTATGCCAAAATGCATGGTTGAACTAAACGGACAACCGCTTATCCATCGACAAATTGAAGTTGCCAAATCACTCGGCGTTGATGATATCATTATTGTTGGTGGTTATAGAGCCGATCACTTACCTAGCAACCAAGCAAGAATAGTGATGAATGAAAATTATAAAACCACAAATATGGTTTATTCACTATTTTGTGCAAAAAGTTATTTTGATTGCGATTTTATAGTTAGTTATGGAGACATAGCTTATTCACGGCGCGTTTTTAAAAAAGTATTAAATTCTTCAATTTCTTTTGGTGTTGTTATAGATAATGATTGGTTGAACTATTGGAAACTGCGCTTCGAAGATCCCTTATCTGATGCTGAAACACTTCTCTTAAATAAAAAAAGGGAAATTATAGAAATTGGTCAGAACTCAAGAAATCTATCGCAAATTCAATCCCAATATATTGGTATGACCATATTCCGAGGTAAAGCTATCGACCAACTTAAGGCTGTATATTCAATAGCTCAAGATGCCAATAAGAAAGGATTGACCCCATTTAATTGTTCGCGAGATTTAAAAAACCTATACATGACAGACCTACTACAGGGTATGATCACGAATGGCTATAGACCCAATGCAATTGAGATAGATGGGGGTTGGGTAGAAATTGACAGTCCGCAAGATCTCGTGATTGCACAAAAACTTTCTACAAATGGCCGCTTAGACTAGATTGATTAATATATGATAATTTGGATCATTGGATTATCCGGCGCAGGTAAAACTACTGTTTCCCGAGAATTGGTTAGCATCTTCCGTAATCAGCAACATAAAGTACTTTTCCTAGACGGTGATAAGCTTCGTTCACTCTGGGAAGAGGACCTAGAATTCAATGCAGCTGGCCGAAGAAAGAATCATCTGCGATTCTCCAATCTATGCAAGATGCTAGACCAAGAATCAGAGTTGATTATTATTGTCGCTGCTTTATCTATTTTTCCGGATTTACAAGAGTGGAACCGACAAAATTTCGAGCGGTATTTTGAAGTTTTTCTCGACACGCCCATCGACATAATCAAATCAAGGGATTCTAAGGGTCTTTATAAAAAAGTTCGGAACGGGATCATTTCAGATGTTGTAGGAATTGATATACCGTTCCCTCGGCCTGTTAATCCTGATCTCATAATTAAAAAACCGGAGATCTTCGCCGATCCAGGTGAGATCGCAGAACTGATATATTCCCAGATCGTCTCAACGCCGCGAAAATCTTCGCCTTGAAAAAATATCCTTACGAAAGACCTGATGCTTTCAAGAATCCGGAAAGGTACGAATTTGCAAAGTGCGAAGGCCAGTCTTTTTTAGATGCTTGGAAAGAAAGCCGCGATAACGCTATAACGCGTATTGTCCGCGAAGCAAAAACCGAAGGTTGTCTATTAACTGAAAAAAAATCAATACCAGAGGGTGTATCTTTAGAATCACTTTTGACAACCGCTATCAATAATATGGAAAATTACTCCACAACACTCGATGACGGCCGCAAGACTATAGATGCATTGCTTTCGAAGTTTGAGATTTTTCGGCGCTTGTTTTCATTTTACACACCATCCCTAAACAAAGCTATTGGCTCATCAGTTGCCTCAATCAGCGAACTAGTCCTATTTGGTCAGGCCTTATCGATTGCTACGCGAGTTTTCGAGGAACCACAATATCTTTCAACGCTTCTAAAACTAACAGATGCCCTTTGTGCAATCCCAGCCAATTATTACACGCCTTCGGTAGCTGAAAAGCTCGCCCAACTCATAAAGGTTGAGAAACAACTAGTAGCAACGTGGGAAATAAAAACACGATGATTGCCAAAACACTCAACGATGTTGGGTTGATTCTTGCACCTACCATTCGTTCACGTGCTTATGTGCAGATGTTAATTAAACGTGAAATTAATCTAGGCAGTATATACGTCATGCCCGGCGAAGAGCCAAGTTGGTCAGGAAGCCAATCTATTTACCTCAAAACATTAGATTTTACCTTTAGACCCGCACAATCCATAACTGAATCTCTTAGTTCTGTCGATTGTCCCGTTGGGTATTTGAAGAATAAGGACATAAATTCAATAGAAGGTGTCTCTGAAATATCCGCACTGAGTATGCCAGTACTTGTTTACTCTGGGTTTCCGCGAATTTTACTTAAACCGGTTCTCCTCAAACTTAAAACAAAATTTATACACATTCATGGTGGTTATTTACCAAGGGACCGTGGCGCAACTGGATTTTACTACGGTCTGCTAAAGGATGGGCAACTCGGAATGACTGCATTCTGGGTAAATGAGGGAATAGACACAGGTAATATAATTTCCCGCGCCTGGTATCAACCAATGCCCAAAATGGATATCGACTACATATTGGATCCTGTTTTCCGCGCCGATTTACTCGCTAACATTCTTGACCATTTTAGATCAAACGGCATATTCCCCGCTGAAGTCAGTAATACACTCCCACCAGATTCACCGAGCCATTTTATAATCCATCCGGTATTAAAAAATTTGGCGTTGCGTTATGCTCACAATGATCCTTGTAAACGCGTTTAATACGTGCAACAAAATCTGATGCATGACTTTTATTATGGTTCACGGGAAAGTATCATGTCGGACCTTGATCAATACCTGATCGCGGTTAAGCATAGCCTACCAAGATGGGCAAATTCATTGCCAGATTCAGAGTTTAGATTGCTAAAAAAATACTTAGAGAATCCAGTGTTTGAGCGTTCTGCCAATTTGGTTGAAACTGGTGTAGGAGCAAGCACACTCCTTCTCATTCACCACGCGATGATGACAGGTGGTCATGTATTTTCGTGGGATACGAATGCTTCAAAAGCCTCATTTATTCGCTCAGTCTGCGCTGATACTCTGGAAAAAGTCCATAACAAATCAATTAGTGAGCATTGGACTTTTATCTCAGGAGACTCTACTGACCCTTATATTGGCTTGGCTATTATAGGTGAGCTGACAAAAAAAATTCATTTTTCTCACCATGATTCAGATCATACTTGGAATACAGTCAGCCAAGAGATTGAAGCATTATTGCCTTTATACGAGGAAAATTCGTTAGTTTGCGTAGATGATGCAAATCAAAATTATGAACATGTCTATGAGCCGATCATAAATATTAATCGCCGCAAAATTGGGCTCGAACCAATCAAACCCATTAACGACAACCGGGGCGAGCCGCTTTTTGCAAGGATCCCAACATTATTGGCCTCGAGATTTGATAATATTGAACTTATTAGCGATCAATTTCCTGAATTTTTGGAAGATGACCCTTTTTACTCTTGGTATGATGTGGATCGCAAGAATATGGCTGAGCTAAATATGGAACAGATGGATACACTTAAGTGGCGCTTTGCTGCCTGGCGTATCTCGGGTCTTGCTAATAAAGAACGTGACAATAAAAACCGGGCCAAAAGGAAAAAAAATGACTGATGTATTTGACCTAATCCGGGAAAGACAACCCGCATTGGAAACTATGCCTTTTTGCACAGCTCTCTTAGAAAACAAGTTTGACCGCCAAAAAATTCTTTGTGCTGAGATCGTTGAGCTCTACCGTGCACTTAATACTCGCCAAAAAATTCAGGATATGTATAAATCGAAACTTCAATCGGGTTCAACGAAGAACCAAATCACTACCAACGATGTAAGTAGAATGGAAGAGATAATTGATGACGAAGGCGAAACCGATGAACATATAGACCATCTCGACATGCGATTCAAACTTTTCGCAGGAACGCCGGTATCACGCCAATCGTCTATTCGTTACAATGAAGACCTTGAATCCATTAACAATGAATGGGTGGCAGTGTGCGAAGAGAGCTCTTTATTTTCTTTAATGGCAGTAACAGCAGCAATTGAAGAATGGTATGCTCCCGTCTCTAGATTTTTTGAGGACGAATATAGAAAACGCGGCTTTACTGAAGAAGAGCTCGAACTTTTCATCTGTCACCAAGAGGCCGACGTTGATCATTCAGAGGTGCAATTTGTTATATTAAGTAATAATAGTGATAAGATTGACCTTGACGAGGTCGATAAAATGCTAGTTAGAACTTTTAAAACCTCTGTCGGTTACGACAAAATGAAATTACGCTTTGCTCTCTCTGATCAGCCCTTGGAATCGTACATAGAATAAGGTTCTTTCACACACCCTAAAAGACTACAATGAAAAATAAAAATCTCATCCTTATCATAGCAGATAGCGCTACACCTAGCCGTATTCCGCTGACTGGCCCACGAGCCGATATTTGCCCCACTATAATAAACCTCGCAAATTCAGGGCTTTGGTGTGAAAATTTTTACTCCCATGGCAACCCGACAGAATTCAGCATGGCGTCAATATTTAGCTCCTCACTGCCGCTCGATAGGGGCGGATATATGCAAGGAATGTCAACGCGAAAAGCCAGCCTGTTGAATTATTTAAAGACCCACGGATATTCAACCTGTCTTCTAACAAAAACGTACATACTTGATTCTCTCTACGGTTTTGATGCTGGCGCTGATTTTACGCTAAGTTTTTATGATATTGAGTTGATATGGCGCTGTATGCGGCGAACTTTCTTATGGCATATTCTAAGAAAAAAAGAACAGATTGGACATGTGGCAGTTCAAAGAGAAATAATAAAAGTTGTCAGTTGGTTTTATGACTTTATTTTAGATTACACACAACGCTGGATTAATCTTCCAGAGTTTGTTGGAAATCTCAACACCCCTATTTTTTGTTATGACTTTCAGACTATCCACAACCTTGTACTTGAACATAGAGATCACTTGAACACAGATCCCCAAGCATACATAGAAAGAAATATTGATCGTATTACAAACAATAGTCTGGAGGGTTTTCTTAAAATTCAGCCAATATATCGCCACTTAAATAAACTCCTCAGGCCTTTGGACCACAAACGAATTCCCGGTACCGACCTTAGAATGCGAACCTATGATAAACAAATTTCATCGGCAGCAGCTTTCGATATAATATTCAAATGGATTAATACATTAAATGGTGCACATTTTGCTGCTGTGGTTCATCTGATGGACATACATGACAATATTTGTTCAGAGCATCAATATGTAATGCGGCCGACACAATCATACCAATCAAGACAGGGTCTTGGCGCGTGTAATCGTGAACAGTATACTTACGACATGGCACTTAATTATGTAGATACTAATTTAAATAATTTTCTTAAATCTCTACCAAACCATATTGTGAAAGATACAGTTGTCGCCATCACCAGCGATCACGGAGCGGTCAGATTCAAGGGCCAGCATGCTCTTTCTAGCACATCTGTTACTGGTTGTTTTCATGATAAATATCTGCATATACCATTTCTGCTTAATGGTCCGGGCGTCCCAATAGAACGTCACCAAACTTTAGCCAGTAGCATCGACGTAGCCCCCACAATCTGTGAAGCTTTAGATCTCCCAATCGACCCCGGGTTTTGTGGTAAGTCACTATTGAGCAACACGCAAAAAACTGATTTTGTAGTTGCTGAGCATACCCATCGCGGACCATGTGACCCCTTAGAAGGCCCAATCTATCAGTGTTTTCGAAATGACCGTTATAAATATATAATTAAAGAACGAATCTCAGAGCATGACGCTAGCCCCCCAGCAACTGAAATTCTAATAGACCTTCAACAAAGTCCTGATGAAACTAAGAATATTGCAGGTGATCTTAAAAATAAAGACGTCCTCCATTCTTTTCGAGAAATTGCAAAAAACCGCCGGGCTGAAATCAAATCTCAAGCGAAGCTATTAGCTAATGTTAATAACTCCCCTGTCTAAGAATTTGAAATCCAAAAGATATTTAAAATAACTATCCGTTATCAGTTGTTTTAGAAAACCTGGCTAAGAAAAATATTGAAAGTTAGATATATAAATTCAAAACAAATCATTAGATCAGATCACCGTATGACAAGAAAATTTAATATTGGGTAGACAGAAAAAAATTGTCGTTTTCCGGTGGCTGACGCTTGCAACCATTCCTGTAGCCTGCTTCTTAAAACTCATAGGCAATAATATTATTTTTATCGAACCAAAAGGTATGATCAGAGATTTAAGCTGGGTGGACAGATTAAAAAAATTAGGCGTGGATTGGGTAGATTATGGATCCTTGAAAAGTTACGACGTATCCGCCTACCTAATCCTACCCGCAAGATATGCCGACATACTAATAAAAAAACAATTTGTTAATAGTGATTTTTCTTTTCTCTCAGCAATAGTTCCAGCTTCAACCAAAAACAAAGCAAGGTCGGTTTTATTTGATACTATTTATAATATCATTCGTCCCTACTCGCTAGCCTATGCCACAGCTGATCATTTTAAAAAACTAGGTTATAACGCACGCATTTATCAACCTCGAACAACCGTATTTTCTATACTAAAACTATCGCAGTATACAAACATTAAAAACTTATGCCCTTTTTGGGTTAATCAAGATTTCATAGGATTAATTAACCGCATATATAAAAACTCAGGTAAGTACATCAAAATACCACAAAATATTGTGAACAAGGTTCACCTCGGTGAACTCACAAATAAAAAACAAATCACGGAGATCCGAGAAAGTGGGCGAGAAAAAAAAGCAAATATTCTTTATTTCCCTCATAAAGGTATTTCTTACTCTAATCTTTTTCAAAAAGATATTTTCTATTCAACCGAGCTAGAAAATCCGCTCCACCGCAATCAAATATGCCACATTGAGTTAACTGAAAACATTACCGCAAACGAGCGCATAAGTATTTCTAACGATTACCGTCGCAACAATATTGAACCAACATTTATCGATAAAAATCCAATAAGTGTTTTGAATTTGATCCAGCTGTTTATAAAAAATATTCGTACTCTTAATAAAAACAAAAATACCTTACATCGAGCATTCATCCTAGCTTTGACCACATTACAAATAAACAGATATGTAAAATCCTTTGAATTATTTAAAGGCTCAAAACTTGCGCTGATTGGATATTCATTTCTGTTTCCAAAACCCGCCGCAATCGCCTTACAGACAATGGGCATCAAAACAATTGCCGTTCAAGAACGGTTTTTCCTGCCTTTTATGTTATGCTTCGCACCAATTCTCGATGTATTTTTTGTACATGGGAAAATAACACAGAAAGCGATGGAAAATCGCGCCTATGCAGTATTACAAGACATCATTATATCTGGTGATCCAATGCACCAAAGAATACCTTCTCATAAAAGAGTGGCTCAGATTGAACGCAAAAATAGATTTGGCCAATATTCTAAGGTTTGCCTCGTTTTAGATTTTCACTCGTTACCAGATCCGTTTACAAATGCCTGTAGCCCAGGAATTGGCTGGGTTGATAATCTATATTTTTATAATACAATCATAGCAATCGCTAAAGAAAATACGAGCTGTGTTTTTATAATCAGGGGAAAAAATTGCGATTGGCTTGAAATACCGGCATTCTTGCACATTAAGAATTCCATTTCGCTGATCCCAAACCTAGAGATTGACACAAATTACGACATCAGCGAAAGATCATATCAGATAGCTGCCATGTCAGATTTTGTTATAGCCCGGTTAACTTCACTATGCGACCAATGTTTAGCTGAAGATATTCCTGTTTTTGCTTTTGATGCCATGGCAAATGGCGACCCTATTACATCTTATTTACATGATTATAGCCCCTATCCTATCATGGTATTTGATGAAAAAATTTTACGACAGCGAGTAAAAAACTTCATCGAACACAGCAGATATATGCCAAAAGATAAACTAAAAAAAATGCAGAGGGACTACTATGGGAAAGGTGAAATTAACGATCCCCAGAGATATATCAAAGACACCATTCTGGAACTTCTTAAGTGTTAATTTCTTAAATTAATTTTTTTCAAACAATTTTTTAATTGATCTGTTAAATCTACAAGTAAAGTAATATAGTTTTTCAATATGGATTTATAATTACATGACAAATAAGATATGAAGCATCAAACGGTGTTTAAAATCTCCAATAAAAGTGTTGGACTAAACAGACCCCCATTCATAATTGCTGAATTATCGGGTAATCATAACGGCGACTTAAGCCGAGCCATCAAACTTATCGAACTTGCCGCCGAAGCTGGTGTTGATGCCATAAAACTACAAACATATACAGCAGATACTCTTACGCTGGACCATGACGGGCCGGAGTTTATGATAACCGATGGGCCGTGGAAAGGTAGACGCCTCTACGATCTTTACCAAGAAGCTCATACGCCCTGGGACTGGCATCCGCAACTATTTGTTCGGGCAAAAGAATTAGGTCTGATAATTTTCAGTAGCCCTTTTGACGAAACCGCTGTTGATTTTCTGGAGGAACTTGACTGCCCTGCTTACAAAATCGCTTCTTTTGAATGCATTGACACTCCATTAATACTTAAATGTTCTCAAACAAAAAAACCCCTTATAATTTCAACTGGCCTAGCAAATCAGATAGAAATTTCGGAGGCCGTAAAAACAGCAACAGAAGGTGGTGCTACCGGGATAGCCCTTCTTCATTGTGTCAGTGCTTATCCAGCAAACTCAAAAGACTATAATTTACGCACTATTCCATTTTTACAATCAACATATAACATTCCAATTGGTTTATCTGACCATTCACCTGGAACCGCTACTGCAGTGGCATCAATCCCAATGGGAGCATGTATTATTGAAAAACACTTAACACTTTCCCGGCAAGATGGCGGAGTAGATTCATCATTCTCCTTGGAGCCCCACGAGTTGAAACAATTAGTCAACGATTGCCGACTAGCATGGGAATCGATGGGCGAAATTAAAGTAGATGCGATCGAAGCCGAAAAAGATAACATCCTGCTCCGCCCCTCACTCTATGTCACTAAAAATATCAAAAAAGGTGAAAAGATAACACCAGAGAACGTGCGTTCTATACGACCGGGTTTTGGTCTTCCTCCAAATAACTTGCCAAAAATTATAGGTCTGTGTGCTACGCGCGACCTTTTTAAGGGGACCGCTTTAACGTGGAAACATGTTCAAAATTAAATACACTCTGCCGACTTCACAATACTATCAGAAGAGAAATTAATGCCATTGTCACTTGATCAAATCAAAAAACACTGGCTACGGCTCGCACAAGAGCATGGACAAGGTACGTTGGCAACAACCAAGACCTCTAGCGCGAAAGATATGGAAATTAATGCGCTGATCCGTGCATTTCGTCAAATATTAAAAGCCAAAAATAATTTAAAATCTGTGTTGGAAGTTGGCTGTGGAAATGGACAAAATAGCATTCCATTAGCCCAGGAATTCCAAAATCTTAAATTCGAGGGCTTTGATTATATACCTGACATGATTGACGCTGCTAATAGAAAAAAAACATCCCTCAAAATACCTGATAAAAGATTATCCTTCGCCGTAAATGATGTTACCAAATTAGAACACCTTTCATCGATGTATGACATCATCTTCTCGGTTAGATGCCTAATAAATCTGAACAAGATAGAGCTCCAAAAACAAGCTATAACTCTACTCTGCACAAAACTTCAAGTGGGGGGCTACATACTTCTAATAGAAAATTCACAACAAACCTACGCCTTACAAAATGAAACTCGCATGGCCGTTGGCCTTCCACCTAGAACACCAGCAGAATATAATTTGTTTTTAGATGAAAACGTAATCCTACCTCATACTGAAGCTCAAAACATGAAATTGATTGAGATCGAAGATTTTATCAGCCTGCATGATATTGTCCTATACGTATTGACACCTTTAATTAATAATGGCGAGGTTGATTATTCGCATCCACTCGTGGAAGCGGCAACAGCGGTAAACATAGCCATTTCGGAAACATCAAAGGATCAATTTGGCAAGTTTGGTCAGAATCGCCTTTATGTTTTTCAAAAAATTAAATGAAATCTTATAGGCCCAACTTTAATGTCCAATAACTCAACGCAAAATGCTTATATATTTCTAATTTAACATGACTCAAAAAAAAATTAAACGGGGGTTATTTTTTGACTTAGATGGGACATTAGCAAACAGCAAAGGTATTCTACAGATGGTCTATGAATCTTTTCTCACGCATTTTGATCGTATTCCCAGCCAAAGTGAATTTGATTTACTGAATGGACCACCATTAACTGAAGCAATAAGTTATTTAAAAGAAACCCACGGTATAACGGAAAATATAAGTGAACTTTTATCGTTTTATCAGGTTCTTATCAAAGAAAATTACAGCAACGTAAAACCTTCAGCAGGAGCATATAGCCTCTTGGCGTGCACCCATAAAAGGGGCTGGATCAACGCAATAGTAACCTCAAACAATCAAGATTTAACAACTTATTGGTTAAACAAAACCGGTCTTTCGAAGTGGATCAGCTTTGTAATCGCCGCAGAAAACGTAAAGAATGGTAAGCCCTCGCCAGAGCCTTATCTAAAAGCCCTTCATCAAGCTCAAGTTAGCGCAAACTTTTCCATAGGAATTGAAGACACACCAGCAGGGGCACATTCTTCAAGTTCAGCGGGTCTCCAAACAATCGTCTTACATACACCTCCAACCAATAAAAGCGAATGGCCACCGGGATGTACGTTCGTATCGAATTTAAATGAATTAAATCACCACATCTAAGAATAATTTACCATAAAATATTGATCTAGATTAAAAACCGACTTTAATTACGAAATTCAATAAAAATCTCAAGTGACAAAAACGGCAACATTTTCTATCGATGAATCATGTAAAATAATTGTACAAGCTCCATTTGCTCTGCCAGATAGAATAGTACACCATATAGAAAACATTTGGGCTAATGAGAAAGCCCGGCGAGGATCAAACCTAAAAAATAATACAATGTATTCGCTAGTTGAGTATAAATTCAACAGTATTACGCTACAAGCCATAAACTACAAAGAGGCTTTAGCTAGACGGCGGGCGCCAGAACTTTTTGAGTTAGGGCTTACGGTACGCCCGGCTGCTGTCGCCGGAATATTAACATGCGCAGATGGCTTAGTGCTCGGTCTTCGAAGCAAAACTGTGATATCTGATAAAGGATACTGGGAAACGGCCCCCGCTGGGGGGTTAGCCAACCGAGACCCAAAGATTCAAATCTTAGAAGAACTTGAAGAAGAATTAGGCTTAAAGCGCTCCCAAGTTACTGTTCCGTTGGTTTTGGGCCTTGTTGAAAATGTGGAAACTGGAGTAATTGATATTGTATTGAGGTTAAAGTCTAAAATGACGGCTAGGGATATTCATCACAGTCATAAAAATTACGCTACCAATGAATATGAAAAATTAGCTATAATATCCCCAAATGACTTAAAACAATTTCTAAAGAAAAATAAAGACTACTTAATCCCGGTGTTACAGCCAATATTGAATCTAGGCGGAATCATTCAAAATAATAAAATTTAAACGTACACGACCCTTAGCACAAAACCATAGCAAAAAATTAGCAAAATAATGTGTACCATTATTATCGCCAGAACAGGAGATTAATTGGTCCAATGAATTCATATAAAAACAGGCGCTTATGTATCATCCCAGCGCGCGGAGGCTCAAAACGCATTCCACATAAAAACTTACGAACCTTTTGCGGAAAGCCTATTATTGGCTATTCAATTGAGTGTGCTGAAGCAAGCAATCTCTTTGATAAAATTCATATCTCTACAGATGAAATTAAAATTTCTAATATTGCCACAGATTTCGGACACACTCCGGAGTTTGTCCGCCCTCCAGATCTTGCTAATGATCACACCCCGTTAATGCCCGTTCTACGATTCGTACTAGAACAGTATGAAAATATGGGTGAGGTTTTTAACCAGGTTATATTATTGATGGCCTGTGCACCGCTCGTTTTGCCAGAGGACTTACATGGTGCAATTAATTTGGCAAATTTAACACCAAGCGCCAGCGGTGTCATTAGTGTTTGCAAGTTTCCCGCTCCTATTGCTCGCTCATATACTATGATTTCCAATAATTTTCTTGATCCTAATTTTCCCAAAGAAATGCCAAAACGCTCACAGGACTTACCTGAAAATTATTATGATGCCGGCCAATTCTACCTTTTTCCTGCATCTGTAATTAAAGAATCAATCGACGCCGGTAATTATAATAATTTTGTTGGATATGAGTTACCGTCCCAACGGGCAGTTGATATTGATACCGAGGATGATTGGTTACTTGCAGAAATTTTATATAACAACCAAGCCGTATCGAAACACCCCACCAAGAAAAGAAATTAGATGAATTACAGCAAACAAAGCATAGATGAAGACGACGTCACCGCGGTCATAGAGGTTTTACATAGTGATTATCTTACTCAAGGTCCCACGGTAAAAAAATTCGAAGATGCCATCGCAGAACGCGTTGGCGCAAAACATGCGGTTGCTGTGAGTAATGGCACAGCAGGGTTACACCTGGCATGTTTAGCTGCCGGAGTATCGCCGGAAGGTCGCGGTATAACATCAACATTATCATTTGTTGCTTCAGCAAATTGCTTATTATATGCCGGGATGGAAGCTCATTTAACCGATATTGACCCAAAAACACTTGGCATAGCGACCACTAAACTGGAGCAGGTTCTAACCAAAAAAAACATAGATATTGTTATTCCGGTGCATTTCGCTGGCTTAGCATCAAATAGCCGAGAAATCAAAGAAATGTCCCAGTCGAGCTGCATAATTGAAGATGCATGCCACGCGTTGGGAGGAACATATGATGATGGAAGCCCTGTTGGCTGTGGTAAATACTCGGATATGTCGGTTTTCTCATTTCACGCAATCAAACCCATCACAACCGGCGAGGGAGGTTTGGTTGTAACTAATAATGACAATTATGCCCATCGCCTCCGCCTTCTGCGGAATCATGGTATTGAACGTGACCCTGGGTATTTTGAGGCTAACAGTGATCAACGAGGAAATTTTCCCCCGTGGTTTTATGAACAACAATCTCTTGGATTTAACTATCGGTTAAGTGATATACAGGCTGCCTTGGGATTATCCCAACTAAATAAACTTGAAAAATTTTGCTGCCGGCGGAGAGAGATTGCCCTCCACTATGATGAGGCTTTTTCATCATTGCCTTTCAGAATATTTCACTCGAGCCCGGCCCAAAGAAATAGATCTGGTCTGCATCTTTATTTAATCCATATTGATTGGGAAAATTTAGAAATAAACCGCGCCGATTTCATGCAAAACTTATCTAAAAATAATATCAACACTCAAGTCCATTATATTCCAATTCACCTGCAGCCCTATTATGCTCGATCTCACAAATATGAACCGGGTGTTTTTTCTGCAGCCGAGCATTATTATAATGGATGCCTAAGTCTACCCCTATTCGCAGCCATGACGGACGAGGATGTTGAGCGGGTTGTCATAAATATTAAAAAAGCCTTTGAAATTTAAACTCGTGCTTATCGTTGGTAAACTCACTGAAAACTTACCTATTTTATATATGCTGACAAAGAAGGAAAGGCCAAATGTCATCAAAATCTTTTAACCTAGACGGCAAAAACATCTTAATTACGGGCGGAACGGGTTCATTCGGCCATAAATTTATTGAGACTGTAATTTCTAATTTTAGCCCGAATAAACTAATTGTTTTTTCGAGAGATGAACTTAAGCAATACGAAATGGCCCAACTTTTCTCACCTGAAGACCATTCCTGTATCCGATACTTTATTGGAGACGTCCGCGATCAAGACCGACTACGCATGGCAATGCAAAACATTGATTGTGTCATTCATGCTGCCGCGATGAAACAAGTTATGGCCGCCGAATACAATCCATTTGAATGTATTGCAACCAATGTAGTAGGCGCACAAAATATTGTATCAGCCGCCCTTTCCGCAAATGTCAAGCGTGTAATTTCTCTATCAACTGATAAAGCTGTGAATCCTATCAATTTATATGGAGCGACCAAACTGGCGGCAGAAAAGATTTTTATCGCGGCGAATAACCTTAGTGGCAATTTAGATACGATATTTACATCTGTACGTTACGGTAACGTAATAGGTTCAAGAGGAAGTGTAATACCTATTTTTAGTAAATTAATTAATGCTGGCGCCGATCACCTTCCCATTACCGATCCACGAATGAGTAGATTCTGGATTACACTTGATCAAAGCGTGAACTTTGTACTTTCTTGCTTAAAAACTATGCATGGTGGTGAAATATTTATTCCTAAAATTCCAAGTATGACAATTTCTGACCTAGCACGAGCAATGGCACCAAACTTAGATCAAAGAATCACCGGAATTAGGCCGGGAGAAAAATTGCATGAAATCATGATTTCAGAGGATAATGCTAGGCATACGTTAGATCAAAATGATAGATATGTAATAGAACCTGAGTTTTGCTTTTGGGATCGTATCCCTCATAAAGGTAAAAGTGTTCCCGCGGGTTTTCGCTATGAAAGTAGCAAAAATGATCAGTGGCTAACTAGTGATGAAATATTAAATTTTATCGATGAAAAGTAATTTCTATGAAAAGTTATAATTGTGGCGGCCTTAGAGCAAATTCGCCAATATGTTCCAGATCCACCTGAGGTTGATCATATTGATCCTGAGAATAAGGCTTCTTTAGTCTTTTCAAATCCACCCGTTGTTTTAAACAAGGAGATAACTATGTTTGCCAGAAAGCTACTTGACTACTTAAAAAGGGATAAAATCGAATGAAAGTCCTAGTTACAGGTGGATCGGGATTTGTGGGTAGTCACTTGGTTGATGAACTTGTCAAGGCGAATCATGAAGTAATTGTTTTTGATGAGAAGCCTTCAAATTTTCTCACAGATGGTTCTGTTTTCATTGAGGGAAACATTACAGATCAAGATACTGTTTTTTCAGCCGCCGAAGGTTGTGATTTCATATACCATTTTGCAGCTATTGCTGACATTGAGAAAGCAACGGCCGAACCAATTATAACCTTCCAAATAAATGTTATGGGCACCTTAAATATTTTAGAAGCGGCCCGTCTCCATAAGGTCGGCCGCGTAATTTTTGCAAGCTCTATTTATGTTTACAGTAAACAGGGAGCTTTTTATCGTACTTCAAAGAAAACCTGCGAACAACTAATTGAAGACTATCATTCACAATTTGGACTGAACTACACCATTTTGAGATTCGGAAGCTTGTATGGTCCCCGAGCAGATGAAACAAATGCTGTTTTCCAAATGATTAAACAAGCTTTGGAAACAAATACCATATCATACAGGGGCACCGGCGATGAAATTAGAGAATATATCCATGTCTCGGATGGAGCCGCCGCTGCTATCGAAATGTTAAAGTCCGAATTCGAAAATCAAATCATCCACTTGACAGGTAATGAGCGTATAACCACACGCAATATGATGGACATGATTGCAGAAATATTAGGAACTGATGTCAATATCAACGTGAATACAGGAGGAATGGTGGGTCATTATATTCAAACACCTTATAGTTATATGCCAAAACTTGGTCGAAAAATTATTCGAGAATCGTATATTGATATTGGACTTGGAATATTAAACTTGATTGAACACCAGCATCAAAAAAATGACGCTGAATGAGAAGATTATTGATGGTGCAAAAAAACCTTACTAGATAAACGCTTGAAATTGCAATCTATAGAGTTAGACTCCAAAAGGCCCAAATATCCGGACGAAGTTCTAAAACAAGTTGTCAATAGTGGTTCTGCCCTTAGTTCAAAAAGCCACTTAATTATGTTTAATGAGACCCCATTCGATAGAAACTATAACTATCGGTTCCTATGTACTTAGAAAGTAGAAAATGAATATAGCTATATTAATTGGACGCGCAGGATCTTCCGGGCTCCCAGGCAAAAATACAATACCTGTACTGGGGCGCCCTCTGGCAGAATATCCACTGATGGTAGCAAAACAAACCAAAAGTATTGATCGTTTATACCTTTCAACGGACTCACCCGAATTGATAAAATTAGCTAATGGCTATGATGCTCATATAATTGATCGCCCAGAATACCTTTGCACCAACGAAGCATTGGGAGAAGATGCATATGTTCACGCTCATAATGTAATTAATCAAGAAACTGTTAGAGAAGGATTGACCCCAGAAATTTATGTGCTTTTAATGGCTAACTCTCCAACAGTAAGTTCGGATCAAATAGAAGAAGGTATCTCTGCACTACAAATTGATCCAAATTTAGATTCAGCAGTAACAGTATCATGTTATAACATGTGGAGCCCTTTACGAGCCCGACGTATTAACAAGAATGGCCTTTTAGACCCATTCGTCCCGTTTGAAACTTTTGGAGACCCCAAAACACTCAACTGTGACCGTGATTCACAAGGAGATGTGTGGTTTGCTGATATGGGTGTTTCCATTATCCGACCAAAAAATCTTGACAACCTCGAGGATGGTTTACTTCCGCAAAAATGGATGGGCCAAAATATCTATCCAATCAAAAATGTCGGAGGATTAGACGTTGATTTTGATTGGCAGCTGCCTCAAGCTATCGGGTGGTTGCGTCAACACAATTTCACTGAACGAAAATGAGTATTTTTGATTAAGGCTATGAAACGAGTATTGATCACGGGCGCCAGTTCAGATATTGGGCTCTCATTAGTTCAAAAATATCAGGAATCTGATTGGTTTGTTATTGGTCACTTTCGAACAGATAGACCAGAATTAAATCAATTTAGAGGGAAACAATTTGCAGATTGGTGCTGTAATTTTTCTGACATATCTGCGTTGGAAAAGGACATAAAGAATAATGTAGCTGAAATCTCTAATGTCGACGCTTTTGTAAATTTAGCAGCGAGTTTAACCGATATTGAGTTTGCAAATGCATCTTCAACTGACATCCTTAACACATTGGGTATAAATCTTCTACCTGGCCTTCTAATTATGCAGGCAATTGGACCCAACATGATACAAAAGAAATTCGGACGAATTGTCCATGGATCTAGTATTGGGACTAAATTTGGTGGTGGAAAACACAGTTTTGCCTATTCCTTATCAAAGCATGCACTAGAATTTATTCCCCAAGAATGCAGGACTTGGGCGTCGAACAATGTATTCATTAACATTGCAAGAATTGGCGTAACAAAAACACGCATGCACAATAAAATAAAAGAAAAAGATCTTTCTGTCAGAGCAAATTCAATACCAGCAAAAAGACTCGCGAAGGCGGATGAAATTGCTGGAGCATTATTCTGGCTGGCATCAACGGAAAACAAATTTACGACCGGAGAAATAATTTCTATAGCGGGTGGCGAATAACGTGAAAGAAGAGGACATTCGACCCAAGAAACTTTTTGACCAACTCCTCAATCTAAGCGAAGAAGATGTAAATACATTCTTTATAGACGTCCCACGATACCATTGTGATTGCCCCGGTTGCGGCAGTGATAATAACAAAGTAACTTTTGAAAAAAATAATTTTACTTACTGTACCTGCCAACAATGCTATAGCTTATTTGTAAATCCTCGTCCTCCAAAAGATGTATTTAATAGGTTTTATACAGATGGCACATCAGCAAAATTTTTCGCTGAAAAATTTCTGCCAAGCGTTATTGAAACTAGGCGAAAAAAAATATTCATACCGCGGATAAAACAAGTTCATGAAATAGCTGCCAGCAAAAATATAACCCCAAAGGTTATCATAGAAGTAGGCGCTGGACATGGTATTTTTCTCGAAGAATGGAGAAAAGTATCCCCTAACACAGAACGAAAAGCCATAGAACCTAATCCTATCATGGCCCAACGTTGTAGAGAACTCGGTATAGACGTTCTTGAAAAAACTTCTGAAGAAGCCGATGAATGGTCAAATATTGGCGATATAGTGGTGTCATTTGAAGTTTTGGAACATGTTACAAACTCTTTGGAGTTTGTAACATCGTTGCTTAAGTTTACACGACCCGGGGGACTAGTAATTGCAACGGGTCTTTGCGGCGATGGATTTGATATCAAAGTACTTGGGGTAAAATCAAAAAGCATCACGCCACCACATCATATCAATTTTTGCTCAGTCGAAGGATATGAACTGTTATTTTTGAGGGCGGGCTTTGGCAATATTGACATCCGGACCCCTGGAAAACTCGACGTAGAGATTGTTGCTAAAACGCTCATGGATGACACCATAAACCTTAGCAATTTTGAAAAACTCCTTTTAAGTAAAAGACCAGAAATTCTAGAAAATTTCCAGGAATTTTTATCTAACAATCAGCTATCGTCCCATTGTTGGATAACCGCACAAAAACCACTGTTATAAATATGAATCAAAATTTATCGCAAAACAGAAGCCTTGTTTATAAAAAATCTGATAGTTTTACCCAAATCAGCGGTGCCAAATCAGACCTCACACAACTTAAACGGCTCGAAGCTCTGCGGTCAGATTTAAAAAACGTTCCCAAAAAGATTCATGCTATCGTAAAAAAAGCATGCGATGATGTTCTGATGGAAACAAAGACATCACCTAATAAGTTTGAACTTCACCCCCATATTTTTGAAGAAATACGTCTGTTAAATGATGATGAATTACCACGTTATTTATTCTACCGATATCGATATGATATTTATCCAGTAGAGAAAAAACTGGATAACTACCCCCCTTGTGTCCAAATTGAACCAACATCAATATGTAATTATCGCTGCGTATTTTGTTATCAAACAGACCCTTTGCTAACCCAAGGTCGGCACGGCCACATGGGTATGATGGATTTAGACACTTTTAAAAATATTATTGATCAAATAGAAGAAAACGTGGAAGCAGTTACCCTTGCATCAAGAGGGGAGCCTCTAATGGCCAAAGAAATTATCCCAATGTTAGAGTACTTATCTGGGAAGTTCTTAGGTCTAAAAATAAACACTAACGCATCGTTTATTACAGAAAAGAAGGCGCACGCTATTTTGGCCGCTGAGCCGAATACTCTCGTATTTTCTGCAGATGCCTCAGACAAAGAGCTCTATTCTAAATTACGTGTTAATGGTAATTTGGACGACGTTCTATCTAAGATAAATCTTTTTAACAAAATTAAAACAAAACACTATCCAGATAACCGAACTATCACAAGAGTGTCCGGTGTTTGTTTCTCCGATGAGCAGAATTTTTCAAAAATTGAAAGATTTTGGCACGAATTTGTCGACCAAGTTGCTTTTGTTGCTTACAACCCGTGGGAAAGCGCCTACGTTACAGAGAAAAATAATATAACTGACCACTGCTCAGATTTATGGCGTAGAACATTTGTTTGGTGGAATGGGGTCATAAACCCTTGTGATGTTGATTATCGGTCAACGCTAGCCGTCGGCAATATTAACGAAGCTAACCTGAGCACAATTTGGACTGGTGATAAGTACCAAAAGCTCCGGAAAATACACTCCAAATCCATGCGACGTTCCCTTACTCCTTGCAGTGGATGCTCCTTGATTTGACCTCTCTAGGTTCAATTCAAATTCTAGGCCCAAAAAAATCCTCGTGGCCAAATGACTTAAGCTCTCATACCGTCTGGATATTCTCAAATAATATTACTACCTATTCAAATATTTCACACCTACTAGATAAAAGTACCGCCTGTGCTCGGATTGGAGAAAAAGTTAATGAAATTGCATCCCGCCTAAATAAAGAGTTTGCAGAAATAGACCAAAAATTAGTGACGGGAAATTTTTATCATAGCTGGTTAGCAAGCAATCTAGGAGAAAAAAACCCTTACCAATCCGATTTCCTTCTTAATATCTGCCAAACAATAGCAATAATCGAAGCCGCACATCAAGGTGGCCGGCATTACGCAATCATCGACGATTGCGAATTTAGAAAAATCTTGTGGAATACATGCAAAGACAACGGAGTAAAAGTGACGCGCCATCACACCATAAAAGATTTCTTTTCTTATAATTGGATTAGAATATTCAAAGCCTTCATTTCGGGAGTCCTATTTTCGGTAAAAAAAATTTCCGCTGGACGGAAATGGCACAACAGGAATAAAAAAAAGGAAAACAAAATCTTCCTTTTAAGCTGGATAAAATCAGACACATTTCCATTGAACAGACCAAAAAATCATGATTCGAATTTTGGGGTTTTACCCAAGTGGATAAGAGAATTAGGCCATACTCCTAACTGGCTTGGCAACCCCCTTTCATGGTTAGAAGAGACCTCAAGTATCATAATAAATTCGTCCAATGCATACGATTATGTCATCCCCTTGCCAGCACTTATAAGATATAAAGACATGGTAGGGGCAATTTGGGGTTGGATATTTTTTCCATTTTCAGTCCAAAATAATCTAAGTGTAGCGGGCCTAGACCTTTCCTCGGTTGTTCGGCAATATATATGGAAAGAACTGACGAGTTCACAAATTATTCAAGCATTATTGTTAAAAAATATTGCTAAAAACATCAAGCATCAAAATATCTTTCCGACATTCCTTATTTATACTTATGAAAACCAGCCGTGGGAAAAGATAATATTAACAAGCTTCAGAAAACATTTACCGAACACAAAATTAATTGGGGTACAACACTCACCTTTTTCGGACCGATATTTGAGTGTTTACCCTAGTCAACGTCAGTGGCATGAAAAAACTACACCAGATACCCTTGTTACGATTGGGGAAAATTTTAAAAAACAACTTATTTTACGCGGGGCGCCTTCTGATCGACTAGTCGTCGGGGGATCACTTAAACTTGATAAGTTTGGTGCTCACAATTTTAAAGTCAAAAGAAGAAAATCAAACAAAATAAAGTATATCTTGGTTAGTTGTCCGATGGAAACAATAGAGGCTACCGAGCTCTGTGTAAAAGCAGTATATGCAGTAAAAAACATTAAGGATATAAAGGTTCTGATTAATTTTCACCCAACTAGCGAGGATTTTCTTATCAAATCTGTAAAAAGTATAATTCTTAATCTCCCGAATATTAATCAGGTTGAATTTTCCAATAGTCTAGTATCTAACCTGTTGGGCAAATGCGATTTATTGCTATACACCTCGTCGGGCACAGTTTTTGACGCGTCTTATGAGAATGTACCCGCTATATTTGTTAGCTCGTTAATTCGATTTGATCTTGATAAGCTTTTTCTGCGAAAGCAGCCAAAATATCAAACGACAGAAGAATTAAATACAGCGATAAAAAAATTCATAGCCACACCTCACCTGGGTGATGAACTATGCAAAAACCAGGTTGAGTATTTAAAGGAGTTTTTTACCAAACCGAGTGAAAAAGTGTGGAAAAACCTATTATCCTAATCCCTTAACCCTGCTAAAATTTTTACCCCCCAAAAGATAACTCTTACAAGCCAGCTTTAGTACGTAAAAAAATTCCTTTTCTTAATTAATTGACAATTAATCGGTTAGCTTTAGATTTCATTTACGATATAACCTTCGGACAAAAGCTTATAAAAACTATCTATGACAACTGTCCCTGTACAAAATTCATTAGAACCAGAATAACCATAATCAACTGCAACTACCGAAACACCAGCATCGCGCGCTGCCACGATATCATTTATGGTATCGCCGACCATCAATACATTTGTGTTATCAATTCCCATTAACCTTAATGTCTCAAAAATATGTCGGCCATCTGGCTTGTTAAAAGCAACATTATCCCCCCCCGTCACCCCACAAAAATATTTTGCCAAATCAAAAGACTCCAAAATAAGATTGACCATTTCAAAAGCTTTATTTGAGCAAATGCCCATTTTCAAGTTTGCATTCTTCAATTCTTCTAGAACCGCTGTAACTCCATCATAAATCTTGGAATTTTCCACCGGAGATTCTCGGTAATATGAAAGATAGGCTGTAACGGCCGGCGCCAATTTATCTCTAGAAATCCTCGTGCCGGTTAGATTCAAAGCAGCTTGAATCATCTTTGCTGCCCCTTTACCAATTAAGGGTCGGACCTCAGCAATACCTAACTCTCTTCTTCCCTGTTCGGAAAGAAACCGATTTAAGGCAGCTGCCATATCTGGCAAGCTATCGACAAGCGTGCCATCTAAATCAAACACAATTCCATCAAAATCTTTAATGTTTGATGTCAATTATAATCCGCTCCCGATTCAATAATTTCTACGACCCGAGCATCCCAATCAAATTGGAAGCGCTTTTTTCTTGTCTGTACTATATTTTGATTTTGCCGAAGAGCGCCTTTATCTTTGTATAGTTTTATTAACTTGTTAGCTAGATGCCCCGGATCACCGTTTCTAAATAATAAGGCTTCATCGCCCAACTGTTCTTTATGTGCTTCAATATCTGACGCAATAACACAACAGCCAGCATCCAGGGCCTCAAGGATAACTGTCGGAAACGCATCAAAAAATTGTGTGGGTGATACAATAACATCTATTAGCGGCATCAAGTTATGAGCCGCTGGCGATTCCCCCAGAAACGTTACTTTTTCTTCTAATTCAAGCCGCTTTATATTTTGTGGGATTAGCTGCGCCTCATCACCATAACCTACAATTACAGCATGAATATTCGGAAATTCTCTAAGTTGGGCCATCGCATCAAGAAAAATATTGAAGCCTTTCGCTTTGTAAAATACTTGAGCTATTACTGCTATAACAAAATCGTGTTTTTCTTTAAGTTTCTCTATCAATGCAATATGATCTGGATTTGATTGTTCAACCCACCACTCAAAAACACAATCACTTGCCAATACAATATATTCACAGCTAATATCAGGATGTCTAGTCCTCAATGTATCTGCTAAAAAGTTAGCCTGTACTACAACATGGGAAAAGCGTTCAAGAATTCTGCGCTGTAATTTAGGATAATAAGAGAGCATCAGCCAGCTCTTCAACCTGCGACCGAAATTTGCCGAATTCTTTGCTAGGTATTTTTCACAATTGATAGTATCCCCGTGTGTGAAATATATGTGTGGCAAATCACCCACGACATCATCCAAGGTACAGCCAAAAGCATCATATTCTTTGGTTGTGAAAACAGCATCTATGTCATGCAGATGTGCCCGATAGTGGTGTAAATTAGCACGCAATTTAAGTATCCAACCAAGTGGTCCTGGGATCCATCTATAAAATTCGATCATTGGCAATAATTGTTCTCCAATATCATTGCTGATATTTGGAGAAATCCATACGACCTGATGACCGGCTTTAATCAAGGCCCGCGCCATCCTTCGGTGGCGGTAGTAACCACCATGGCCTTTGGTGTGCATTGATATTGTTAAAAATTTCATTTCTTAAAAATTAATGGCTAGTATTGATTTACAACCATATCTTCATACATGAGTTTAAGCCCCTTTTCTATTTCTATAGTTGGCAAAAACCCCATTAAAGATTGTAACCTTTTATTTGAGCCGAAACTACGTGAAAGTTCCGCTTCCGCCCTGCCATTCGGGAGCGGCAAAAATTCACACCCAGCCGTTGATTGAGTCATCAAAATAATAGTTTCCGCAACCATACGAATGGATTTGTCTTCGCCAGTACACACATTTATGATCCCCGCATCATCTATTTTCTCTCCGGCTAATACAGCGGCCTTAGCCACATCATCTATATAGATAAAATCACGGGTTTGACTACCAGAGCCATATATTTGAATAGGCCTGTTGTTGATCGCAGCTTCAAAAAATCTCTGGATCACCATATTTTTTTGTTGGTTCATTCCATATGGATTAAAAATACGAAGAATTACGCTGCTCAAATTATATTTGTCGTTATATGCTTTTAATAAAAGCTCCCCCGTTCTTTTAAGTACCGCATAATGGGACCTGGGAAAGACTGGCGATTCTTCGGTCAGGGGCCCTGAACATTCGTCGTCTCCGTAGACCGAACAGGACGAAGCGTAAATAACTTTCCGAACATCTTGTTTAAGAGCACTTTTACAAACATTCTGCAAACCTTGAACTTCAGTCTCAATTGTATCAAGAGAAAGTTCACTGGCTGCATCACTATCAACTATTCCTGCAAAACAAAATATTTGATCGCAATCCTGAGCCGCCTTCTCCAAGGTTGGTAAACACCTAATATCTCCACTAATAAATTCAATTTCTGATAAAATATCTTTAGAAATATAACGGGATTTTCCAGAACGTCCCATCACCAAAACACGATGCCCCTTTTTGGTCAACTTAGTGACAACAGACGACCCTATAAATCCGCCACCTCCTAGTACCAGACACTTCATTCAATGAGCTCCAGAAGAAAATTTAAATTAAAATAGCAACAGATTAACGAATATAAAACCACCTGCCAAATTTGTTTTATTAAATTAGCCCTTTTGTACACTTCGCTAATTTTGAATGCCAATAAGTTTTGGTAATATACCAAAACTGAGAGAACTTGAAAGTTAATACCTAAACAAGGTAATCTGAAAAACTTATTAAACAACAAAACATGCAAAACATGCAAAAAACCAGATTTTTACCATTACTAAAAAAATATTGGAGAGTTCCACGACGTGCCAGAAATATAAATCTTTTATTTAACTATCTCAAATCCTTACTATTATTAAAGCAGAATTAACCTATAAAAACCCATGCCTGTCCCCGAAAATATAATTATCAAACAGCTGGATCTAGAAATTAATGGCGGCTGCAATTTTATATGTCCTATGTGTCCTCAATCAACGGGTAGGGAAAAAAATTTCCAGAAAAAACTCCCTTTCAACGTATTTACTAAAATTATAGACGATTGCATAGCGTATGGTTTAGAAACTGTATCGTTGCACGGATCGGGGGAGCCAACACTCTCTCGAGACATGTCCAAGTATGTAGAATATACTAAGAGCAAAAATTTAAAATGCATCTCATTCACTAACGGCTATCGTCTTGATTCAGCTATGGCGAGAGATCTGATCAAAGCGGGTATAGATGTTTTGAGAATATCGTGTATAGGTTATAATCGAGAAACCTACGCGCACTGGATGGGCCGCGATGTGTTCAACGAAGTGCGTGAAAATTTAAAGGCCTTTATCAAGCTAAACAAGGCTATGAATGGTGGCTCAGAAGTTCATGTACATCATCTAATCACTGATATTAAAAACCAAGAGCGGGAAATTCGGTGTTACCGGCGGAATTGGGTTGACTATACTGGGGCAAAAGCTGAGATATGGTTAATGCATAATTGGGCCGGTAGTGAGATTGAACTCGGTTATAAACGCAACACCAAATCGGTTGACCAGCGCTCTTGTGGTCGACCTTTCTCGCCACTTCTCCAAGTCCGAGCTGGCGGACTTAGTGGCCATCATGGTGCTGTTGTAGCATGCTGTATGGTGTTAGGAAAAGATTCCTCAGCTGTTCTGGGTCACCTGGATGACCAAACTATTAGAGACGTTGTATCTGGCGACCTTTTTAGTGAATTGAGAAATGCCCATAGGCAAAAGAATTTCGACGAAATTTCTTATTGTGCCAACTGTGACCAACTCTTTGACACTCCCGGCTCATTAGTCTGGACAAATATAAAAGGCCGTAAATATGGTCAATCAAAAATCGTTGAAAATATTGATCATAGAAAATTTGCGGATTAAAAAAAATAATCAAATATGAATATGGGTATTACTTCTCTTATACTTAACTTTCAGGGATGTTTTTAAATTTGTATCAGGCTGTAATAATGGTAATCTATGGACCATGGTCACTATTGTATAAATTTTGACTCTAAACCACGTGCCTACGACCAAAACTAAACCCGAATTAAAAAATTTCAATGGCTTCAATCAAATCGAATTCAGCTTCTAATAAAGAAATGGCCAGTTGGCCAGAACACGGATTAGTTAAGCTTGGGGAACCTTTTACAGATGAACGCGGCACTATAAAACCTTTAGTTGATTTAATCATTAAAAGCGCAGTGATGATAGAATCCAAGGCGGGATCATTACGAGCCAACCATTATCACAAAACCGACTGGCACTATAGTTACGTCATTTCAGGCTTGATTGAATATTACCATCGTCCAACTGGTAGTGACAAAAAACCAGATAAAATTATAGTCAAAGCTGGAGAAATGATTTTTACGCCTCCGATGATAGACCATAGCATGATATTCCCGGTTGACACGGTATTTCTAGCCTTATCACGTAACCCTCGAGATCAAAAATCATATGAGGCTGACGTTGTTAGGGTTGATTTAATTCCCCTAGACGGGCTAATACATTGGAAACCTAAAAAAAGAAAAAATGATCATACCTGAGATAGAAAAAACTATAACACCGTGAATGCTCTTTCCCATCACCGTACTAACTGTCGACTATGCTGTAATAAGCAGTTGATCAAAGTGTTTGTTTTAACGCCAACACCACTTGCGAACGCCTTTATACAAGATACACAACTTGAGATGGAGCAACCCATATTTCCGCTTGAACTCTTTTTTTGCAAAGAATGTTCGCATTTACAGCTATCTCTTGTTGTGAATCCAGAAATATTATTCCGAGACTATTTGTATGTTTCCGGCACCTCTAAGAGTTTCACGGCACATTTTCAAGAATATGCTGATTACTGTATTGGTCGTTTCACCATAACAAGTAATGATCTAGTTGTTGATATAGGATCTAACGATGGTACATTTTTATCTTTTTTCAAAACAAAAAACATCGACGTCCTAGGTATTGATCCAGCCCGCTCAATAGCTGCAGAGGCAATAAAAAATGGTGTGGAGACCTGGCCAGAATTTTTCACCCAAACGACTGTAGAACAAATAAAGAAAAAAAAGCAACCTGCTAAGTTGGTTAGCGCCAATAACATGTTCGCGCACGCGGATAACCTTGGCGCCATTGCTGAAAGTATAGGCTCGCTGCTTGCTCCAGATGGTGTTTTTATTTTTGAAGTCTCATATTTGGGGGCAATCTATGAAGATACTCTATTTGATACTATCTACCATGAACACCTAGCCTATCATTCGATTCTACCTTTAGATTTGTTTTTTAAGTCAAAAAATATGGATCTCTTCGCTGTTGAACGTATCAAAAGCCATGGAGGCAGCATAAGGGGCATGGTGCAACTCTCTGATGGACCATACAAAGCTGACGGATCTGTCCAATCATTGATCAATTACGAAATACAACTTGCCCTTAACAATCCACAAACCTGGGTTCAGTTTGGAAAAAATATTGATCTTTTGCGTAACCAACTGACCAAGCTGTTAAGCCGCTTAAAAAACGAGGGAAACTCGATTGCAGGATACGGTGCGGCGGCCAAAGCTACCACACTTATGTATCACTTTAATATTGGGCAAAATATTATCGACTTTCTAATTGATGATTCGCCACTAAAACAGGGTTTATATTCGCCTGGACTTCACATTCCAGTTGAAGCAAGCCAAGCTATTTATGAAAAGAAACCTGATTATATTTTGATTCTAGCATGGAATTTTGCATCGCAAATAATGAACAGCCACCAAGAATATTCTGACCGCGGCGGAAAATTCATCAGCCCACTGCCAGAGGTAAAGGTTTATTAAATTGTCTAAATTCTCGCATTCATCTGATATAGAGGAAATTATTTACCGCATTAGTAACTTGGCTGAAGCATTTTCTGGTAAAACTGTATTGCTTACCGGTGGGAGAGGTTTTCTAGGGCGTTATTTTATGGAGGTCTTCGATCAAATCAATAAGAACCTGATAAAAAATCCTGTTAAGCTTATCGTCCTGGATAACCTCATCACAGCGGGAAAAGGTGGGGCGGAAATACCAAAATTAGAACATATTAAATTTATTGAACACGATGTTACTCAACCCTTTGAGTATAACGATAAACTTGATTTCATTATCCATGCTGCTGGAATAGCTAGTCCATATCACTACCGAAATTATCCAATAGAGACGTTGGAAGTTGCGGTTATAGGCACCCGGAATATGTTGGAGCTAGCCAAAAAATTTGGCGCTCATTTCATTTTCTTTTCCTCAAGTGAAATTTATGGCGATCCCAGCAACAATCAAATTCCCATTCAAGAAAATTACAGAGGAAATGTTTCCTGCCAAGGGCCACGAGCGTGTTACGATGAAAGCAAACGAGTAGGAGAAACGTTGTGTTATATTTTTCATAATCAACATGACATTAAAACAAATATAATCAGACCGTTTAATGTGTATGGTCCTGGAATGCAGGAAACTGATTATAGAGTCCTACCAAACTTTGCCCGAAAAATAAAAACCGGTAAGCCTCTCCATATCTTTGGTGATGGAACTCAAACCCGCACTTTTTGTTATATTACAGATGCTTTGATCGGGTTTTTTTTAGTAATTCTTAATGGTGTTTCTGGTGAAACCTATAATATAGGCAATCCTGAACAAGAAATTTCAATGATTGATTTAGCTAAAACTCTCACACAGGTTTCAGAAGACGATGTTAGATATATTCTTGTTGATTATCCCGATAGCTATCCTACGGATGAACCACTGCGCCGTTGTCCAAATATACAAAAAGCACGGAAGCAGTTGGGTTTTGAAGCCACCGTTAGCTTAGAAGATGGGCTTTCTAAGTTTTTAGCATGGACCAACGACGTATATTTAGGTGAATAATCCGAAGGGGTTCTTTGCCAAACGATTAAAAAGCTCGAGATTATGTTTTTAGAATTGCCGTATTTTGTTTTATCATATTCTCGGATATATAGTCGACATGACATTTTTTGATATTATTCTTTATTTTGTTGGTACATTCTTGGCAAGTCTGGCCGCAAGTGGCTTGCTGCTGCTCTCATTAAAGAAAATAGGCATAGTAGATACACCCAACGAACGATCTAGCCACGCAACGCCAATACCACGAGGTGGTGGTGTGGCCGTAATATTAGTAATACTAATCGCATGGGGTATAATACAGCATGAAGGTTTCGTAACTTATCAATGGATTATTACTGGAACTCTAATTTTGGGTATCGTATCCTTGATAGATGACCTCAAAAGCTTATCTGCCATTATTAGGCTATTCTCACAATTTTTTGCGGTCGGGGTTGTATTTTTCCTAACAACGCCTTCTACGCAATACTTTCTCGGGTTATTTCCTTTTTGGCTTGATAATACTCTTGCTATCATTCTTTGGGTCTGGTTTATCAATCTTTTTAACTTTATGGATGGAATCGATGGTATCAGTTCTGTAGAATCCAGTAGCATAGGTTTAGGTATCTTTTTTCTAACACTTTTTGGATCCTCAAGCATTGATACCGGCATTTTGGGCCTTCTGATAGCTGCTGCCAGTTTGGGGTTTCTTTGCTGGAATTGGCATCCTGCAAAATTATTTTTAGGTGATGTTGGCAGTATCCCACTAGGGTTTTTATTAGGTTGGTTATTACTACAGACCTTAGCAAGCCCTTTATGGCCGGCGGCCATAATTTTACCCCTTTATTACCTGGCCGATGCCACAATAACGTTGATCCTCCGTATCTGGCGGGGCAAGAATCCTTGGCAAGCCCACCGAGAACATTTTTATCAAATAGCTACAAAGGAACGCTTTAGCCATTCTCAAGTTTCTTCAATAATCGCTGGCACAAATTTTGCCCTAATAGGCTTATCTATTTTTTCTATTTTTCAACCATGGTTAGCGTTACTAGCTGCCTTCGTCATAGTAATTTTTCTACTTATTCTGCTACGAGGACCTACTGAAACAACTCTATTATGAAAATCCTTTTTCTTGCTGAAAATTTTCCACCAGAAACAAACGCTGCCGCTACACGTGTTTTTGAAAGGGCTGTCTACTGGATTAAGGCGGGCCACCAAGTTACCATTATCACGTCTGCACCAAATTTTCCCCTAGGGGTACTGTTCGATGGGTATCAAAATCGTTGGTATCAAATAGAAAATATGTCTGGGATAAAGGTTGTTCGTGTCAAAACTTTTATTTCAGAAAACATAGGTGTTTTTTTCCGAAGCCTGGATTTCTTTAGTTTTGGTATCATGGGTTTTATTGCTGGCTGTTTGCAAAATAAACCGGATTTAATCGCCGCAACATCACCACAATTCTTTGCAGCCGTTGCGGGCTGGGCAATTAGTACGTGTCGCCGCTTACCATTTGTCTTTGAACTGGGTGATTTATGGCCGACCTCAGTTTCCGCAGTTGGTGCCGTTAAAAAAAACTTTATTTTGAATTTGTTCGAGAAATTTGAGCTTTTCTTATACCGTCACTCTACGCGGGTGGCCGCACTTACTTATTCATACAAAACAAATCTGATACGTCGAGGGGTCCGTCCTGACCAAATTGACGTAGTCCTTAATGGTGTTGATTTACCTCGCTACGCCCCACAAACGCCCAACAACAAATTACTACAAGAACTGGGCTTAAAAAATAAATTTGTTATAGGTTATGTAGGAACACATGGCATGGCTCACGGGCTTGGTAACGTGCTCACTACCGCCAAAATTTTAGAAGAGGAAAAAAACATCCAGTTTCTATTTGTCGGTGCTGGCGCAGAGCGTGAATGGCTAATAAACACAGTCAAAAAAAATGACATTTCCAATGTTATTTTTTTGCCCATGCAACCAAAAGAAAAAATGCCTGCTATTTGGAGTCTATGCAATGTTGCTTTGGTTCACTTAAAAAACCATCCAGCGTTTGCTGACGTCATCCCATCAAAAATATTTGAAGCAATGGCTATGGGGCTCCCCATAGTACTAGCTGCGCCAGATGGCGAAGCAAATAATATTATTTCCAAACACAATGCAGGTATTTGGGTGCCCCCTGAAAATCCAAATATTCTTGCTAAAGAGGTGAAAAAACTTGCTGAAGATGAACCCTTATATTGTCAGCTGGCATCCAATTCCTTTGCAGCAGCAGCAAGTCATTCTCGAGTGGTACAAGCGGAAGAGATGATAACTGTATTTAAAAAGGCGTTATACCAAACAGAAGCCGGGATAAAATCGGATGCCTAACATTCTCATTACAGGTGCCACTGGATTTATAGGTAGCGCCGTTTGCAAGACATTACGCACAAATAAGAACGATCACCACTACAGTCTTATAGGCACTACTCGATCTTCGTCCCAAAGTGTCGGGCCTGGGCGAATTCCACTGTGTCACATCGGTGATATTGGGCCGGACACAAACTGGTCTTTGCCAATCTCAAAAGCCGATTTTGTTATCCATCTGGCGGCTCGGGTTCACTTAATGAAAGATGGAACACGTAGCCCCTTACAAGAGTACCGTAAAGTAAATACTGAAGGCACAATAAACCTAGCCAAACAAGCGGCAACAGCTGGTGTAAAGCGGTTTATTTTCATCAGCACAGCAAAGGTGGGGGGAGCCACGAGCCCAATTAAAGGGCTGGACGAAACCAGCCCGGCAAAACCGCAAGACGCATACAGCGTTTCAAAATGGGAAGCGGAGCTAGCGCTCTTTAAGATTGCCAAAACTTCAAAAATGGAAGTTGTTATCCTACGCCCGCCACTGGTTTATGGGCCAGGAGCAAAGGGCAATTTTGAAACACTTATCAGAGCTATATTAAACAATAGGCCCTTGCCACTCGATGCAATCGACAACCGGCGTAGTTTACTTTACGTTTACAATCTCGCCAATGCAATTGCACTATCTCTGCGCCACCCAAACGCGGCAAACCAAGTTTTTTTTCTTAGCGATAATGAGACTATTTCAACCCCAAATCTGATAAGAAAAATCGCAAAGGGCCTTGGCAAAAACCCCCGACTGTTTTATTTGCCAATTCCTTTATTACGATTAGCTGGCAAAATAACAAGAAAATCAAGCTCAATTGAGCGCTTAGTTGAATCACTCACTATCAATAACAGTTACGTTTCCAATCAGCTGGGGTGGCATCCACCCTTCACAACCGACGAGGGTTTAAGTAGAACAGCTGCGTGGTTTGATTCAAGCCTCTAGAACCAACAACAAATTAGCCGCCGGGCCAATAACCTTAGCACTGGCCTGAGATTTTGAATATGTTATTGTGATATCATAAACCAAGTAATGTGGTGGAACGTTTTGCTAAAATTATACAATCGAGCAAATATAGCCTTTGTTCATGATGTTATCATGGCATCAATTTCTTTTGTAATTGCTCTATCTTTGCGGCTCGGCTCCGACATAAATGTTTATCCCGCTGACCAAATAGTTTTAGGTACTCTTATCTTTACCCTTGTAGCTGCACCTGTTTTTCGGACTATGAAAATGTACAGGGGTGTTTGGCGATATGCGTCACTTAATGATCTTCTGAATATTACAAAATCAACGAGTTTGATAGTTTTGATTTTCCTGATTGCATTGTTTGCGACTAATCGCCTCGAAGACTTACCTAGATCACTTCCGTTTATCAACTGGTTTGTCCTCATTGCGTTGCTTGGTGGCCCCCGTTTTTTTTATCGATTGTTAAAAGATCGACGTTTAGAGTTCAAATTGGAGCGCAATTCTTTTCAGCGCGTTCCAATTCTTTTAGCTGGAGCCGGCGACAATACGGAATTGTTTATCAGGGATCTGGCACGTAGCAATGCAAATTATAGAGCCGTCGGGATAGTTTCTGCGACCAATGCAAGAGTTGGGCGGAACATTCATGGCGTTGAAGTTTTGGGTACCATTGACGAAATTCCAAACATCGTGAAAGATCTTTCAAAATTAGGCACCAAACCTCAGCGAATCGTTATCACATCTGAACGCTTAGAGGGTCAAAAAATAGATTCTCTGTTAGCCGTTTCAAACGATCTTGGAATGACACTTGCGCGATTACCCGCTTTAACAGACTTCAAAAAAAACAACGATGCCAACAACGAGATAGCTATTCGTCCTATCGATGTTGAGGACTTGCTAGGTCGCCCTCAAACAAAACTCGATCAAACTTTGATAGAAAAATTGATAAGGACCAGGCGAGTATTAATCACAGGCGCTGGAGGAAGTATAGGTAGTGAATTAGTCCGTCAAATTTCAGACCTGTCGCCCGCATGTATAGCACTCGTCGAAAACTCGGAATTTAATTTATATGCGATCGATATGGAACTGTCAGAACGACATCCGGACTTAGATCGCCAAATCTTTATCGCAGATATCCGAAACCATCAGCGTATCGAAAATATTTTTGCGGGTTTTAATCCAGACATAGTTTTCCACGCTGCGGCACTCAAACATGTGCCCTTGGTCGAAGTTAATGTATTTGAAGGGTTAACAACTAACGTGCTTGGTACAATAATAGTCGCAAACGCGGCCAGAAAATCCGGAGTGTCAACATTTATCCAAATATCGACAGATAAAGCTGTAAATCCGACAAGTATTATGGGGGCCTCCAAAAGAATAGCCGAGTGTTACTGTCAAGCTTTAGACCTTGAGACCGGTCCGGAAAATCAAGGCGTCAATCAACACAAAACACGTTTTGTCACAGTACGTTTTGGTAATGTATTAGGGTCCACTGGCTCGGTTGTTGAGCTCTTTAGAAAACAAATTTCAGAAGGTGGCCCTGTTACCGTGACTGACCCTGAAATGAAACGGTATTTCATGACGGTGCGTGAGGCTGTCGAACTGGTAATAGCCTCTTCTATTCTTGGCATGACGACTCCCGATCAAGCAGGAAAAATATATGTGCTTGATATGGGTGAACCGGTGCTAATTGTCAATTTGGCTAAACAAATGATCCGGCTTGCGGGGCTCATACCAGACGACGACATCAAAATCACTTTTACGGGTCTGAGGCCTGGCGAAAAACTTTTTGAAGAGGTTTTTCATGCAGGAGAAAAGATCATCCAAACATCACATTCTGGGGTTTTCCTTGCATCACCCCGAATAAATAAACTAGCGGCTGTAAATGCACAAATAGACATTTTGGAAAAGGCTGTTATAGAAAATGATCAAGATGCGGCTTTGCGTGTAATTAACGATTTAGTGCCGGAATATTCCCGTTCTCAGTAAAAAACATTCCCCTAGTCCCTATAAATTTCCTCTAGCTCAGCAGTTTAATTTCTGATATATCCCAACCTAATTCCATTATACCCGCTCCTAGGAACCTTGATGTCCAAACCCAACTTTAAGATTGTAAATCGCGCCCTTGTTTCTGTTTCTGATAAATCTGAGTTAATCAATTTGGCAAAGTTCCTTATAGAACAAAAAGTTGAAATATTATCAACCGGTGGATCGGCTAAAACACTTGTCGACGCTGGGATACCAGTAAAAGAGGTTTCAAACTATACTGGATTTCCTGAAATTATGGATGGCCGTGTAAAAACCCTTCATCCCAAGATACACGGTGGATTGCTTGGACGCAGCAACCACGTCAAAGATCAAAAAACAATGGAGGAATATGGAATTCTTCCAATCGAACTTGTCATTGTTAACTTATATCCATTTGAAAACACCCTCTTATCGAATGCTGATTATAACACTTGTATCGAAAATATTGATATTGGGGGACCGGCTATGATCCGATCAGCAGCAAAGAACCATGCTTCTGTATGCGTCATTGTTGATCCTCAGGACTATAATAGGCTGATCACAGAAATGATGGATCATAAAGGTGCAACATCATTAGAATTCCGAAAAGCCCTTGCAGCTAAAGCGTACCGTCATACTGGATCCTATGACGCGGCTATTAGCAATTGGTTTACAGGCATGCTTGAAACGTCTTTCCCGGAACGCTTAAATTTTTCAGGCACCCTCAAGCAAGAGCTTCGCTATGGTGAGAACCCTCATCAAACAGCCGCTTTTTACACAAATAGTGATAGTCAGCCCGGTTTAGCAACTGCTACTCAACTGCAAGGTAAAGAATTGAGTTTCAATAACTTTAACGATACAGACGCTGCGTTTGAATTGATTTCGGAGTTTAAACAAACTGCTTGCGCTATTATAAAACACGCCAACCCTAGTGGCGTTGCCTTATCTAAAACGCCCAAAGAAGCCTACCTCAATGCTCTGTCCTGCGATCCTGAAAGCGCCTTCGGGGGCGTTGTTGCATTGAACGTACCCATAGACGGGGAAACAGCCGAAGAAATTATCAAACTCTTTGCAGAAGTGATTATTGCGCCAAAGGTTTCTATCAAAGCGAAAAACATTTTCAAGCAGAAAAAACAGCTCCGGGTTTTAGAAACAGGGGCGATGCAAGAGCCTTCCCTTCGCAATATAACAGTCCGCAGTCTTGCTGGAGGATATTTGGTGCAAGAACGCGACGCAGAAACAACTGGGGAAAAGCTCGAGGTTGTTACAAAGCGAACACCCACGAAACAAGAAATGAATGACCTAATATTTGCTTTTACCGTTTGCAAACATGTTAAATCCAATGCGATTGTTTATGCAAAGAATAGTATGACTGTCGGCATTGGTGCGGGTCAGATGAGTCGCGTTAACTCTTCCCGTATTGCAACATGGAAGGCCGAAGATACCTCAAAAACATCAGGTGAAAGCAAAAGCCGGGCTGTAAATTCCGTAGTCGCCTCTGATGCTTTTTTCCCATTTGCCGACGGATTAATAGCAGCAGCAAAAGCTGGTATTACGGCAATTATACAACCTGGGGGCTCCATCCGCGATGATGAAGTTATTGCCGCAGCAAACGAAAATAATCTTGCGATGGTTTTTACAGGAACACGGCACTTTAGACATTAGTTTAAATAAAAGATAAGTGAATGTGTTTATTCAGACCAAAATAAAAACTTTCTTTTAAATTTTCTATTGTCTTTAAACTAGAACCTTCGCTCTTTTATAATATTCTCATCCATTTGAGATTGACGCAAATACTGTCCCAATAAATGCATTAGAGACTGGTGAACATCTTCAATAATTCCGTAATTATCACCATCGACATGAAGATTAACATTAGCAATCTCCGCGGTTCGCCCACCCGAGAATCCTGTCATTGAAATAACATCTAAACCGTATTCCCGAGCCCACTTTGCAGCACGCACAATATTTTCGGAATCACCCGAGGAACTAACTGTCATAACTATGTCACCGGGTTTTGCTAATAATTTTAGTTGATGTACAAAAATTTCATCATACGAAATATCATTGGCAATTGCCGTAATGACCTCAATATTAGTGGCAAGAGAATGAACTTTAGGCTGCAAATCCGTATCAGTTGCCAGTAATTTACCGTGATCACAAGCAAAATGGTTAGAAATAGCGGCCGATCCTCCATTACCACAAATATAAAGTGTTTTTAAGTTTTCATAAGCTTTTAACAAGATTTCAGCGGCCTTTTTGAGTTTGTTATGGTTAATACTCGCCGATGCTTTAATATACTGTTCAAAATAGGCATCACTAAAATCGTTAATATTCTGAAATCGGGTATCTGGGAAAGTCATAAACCTCCACTCCAAAGTTATACTAAATGTTTACACTGGTTATAGTTTCATAGCAATCGCGTGTAATTACAAAAACACCATCAATCGGCAACCAATCATTTTATAAGCAAAAAAAAGAAAGCCAATATCACCACAGTCAAATTATAATTATATTCTCTATTGATATTAGGAAAATCAGTAAATTATAATCTCAGCCTTTAATACCAAACCGAATTTCACTGAAATTATTAATTTTATGTCACAAATATCAAAAACAGATCTGGAGCTTGCTTTAAACGAACATAAAAAGGGCCAATTAAAGAAAGCCGAAACACTTTACCGTAAGCTCATCAAAATAGAGCCACAAAATAGTAACGTGTGGTATCTTTTGGGGGTACTTTGTCAAACTGGGGGCAATACAAAAAATGCTAAAGAATATCTTGATCGAAGTATTGAATTAACACCCCAATTTCCTGAAGCCCTTAATGCACGCGGCATACTTTATAAAGAAGAAGGTGAAATTACTAAAGCTAAAGATGATTTCAAGGCGGCTTTGTCGATACTCCCAAATTTTCCTGAGGGACTAACCAACCTGGCAGATACCTATCGTGTAAATGGCAATCTCGCTGAAGCCAAACAGTTAAACAATAAAGCTATTAAATTAGCCCCTGATTTGGCCCCGGCGTTCAATAATCAGGGCATTATAGAAAAAGAACTCGGGCATCTCAATAAAGCAAAAAAGGCGTTTAGGAAGGCCCTTAAACTTGACCGAAACCTTATAGATGCATCTATTAACTTGGCAACAGTTCTTGGCCATCTCAACCAAACCAAACTAGCTCTCAAAACCGCTGAACAAATTGTTAACAAAACGCCAACTTATGCGCCTGCGCATAATTGTTTAGGTACGCTATTTTTTAATATAGGTAAATTTACCAACGCTCGAAATAGTTTCAAAATTGCTTGTAAAATTAACCCTAAATACGCAGATGCACACAATAATCTTGCCAATAGCTTAACTCGCCTGAACAAAATACGTGAGGCTCATAATTATTATAATGTTGCCCTAAAGATAGAGCCAAATAATCCTGATTTCTGGGCCAATAAAGCCGCAGCATTCCAAGCTGAAAACGAAATTAGCGCCGCTTTAAGCGCATGTAGAAAAGCGCTCAACATTAACCCTAACCATGCAGATGCCAAATGGAATCATAGTATTGCTCGCCTACTTTCCGGGGATCTCTTAGAAGGCTTCGCCGATTATGAGGCCAGGTGGTTACTACCTGAATTTAAACAACGTTTTCCTGACGAAAGCTTATGGGCTAATCAAGATTTAACAGGCAAATCAATTTTGCTCCGATCGGAACAAGGTTATGGAGATACTATCCAGTTTATCCGCTATGTGACTTTCATAGCGAACAAAAAACCTAGAAATATATACCTTGAAACACACAAACCTCTGATTGAACTGCTATCACAAATTCCCAAAATTAATAAAATATACAATAGAGGTGAACGTCTCCCAGAATGGGATTACCATATACCCCTTATGAGCCTTCCACACAGATTTAAAACAACCCTGCGCACCATTCCTATATCTATACCTTATTTAAAAGCAAAAGTACGTTCCCCGTTTAACTTTGCGAATACGCAAACAAAAGAAAAAAACCTCAAAATTGGGCTGGTTTGGGCCGGTCGCAGAACACATAATAATGACCAAAATCGTTCTATGAGTTTAGATTTGTGCCTCCACTTTGTAAAAAACAACAACGCCCAGTTTTACAGTTTACAATTGGGCGGAAGCACGGAGTGCAAGAAACACCCCACACTGATTACCGATTTGAGTCCACATCTAATTGATTTTGCAACCACGGCGTCTATATTACAGCATTTAGACCTTATTATTACTGTAGATACAGCGGTTGCTCATTTAGCAGGTGCGATGGGTATACGATGCTGGGTAATGCTTCCTTTTGCACCCGATTGGCGCTGGTTATTGGGTGAAGACTACTCCCCTTGGTACCCAAGCATAAAATTATTTCGCCAATCAAAGCTTGGTTGCTGGAGGGGCGTTGTAAAATTAATCAATTCGACCCTGAAAGATTTTGATGTTCAAGAAGGCCTTAAGCTTTCACGGTAAAATACAAAAATATTGTAGATCTATATCTTGTATAATTTTTTTGCGTTTGAATAAAATATCAAATTCTGCTCGTGTTGAGATAAGTTATTTAGAGCTTTCTTATACCCTGTAATTAAGTCTGAGTATGACGTCCAAATTTTCTCTATTGGAAAATTACTACCAAAAATACAACGGCCGGGGCCAAATAGTTCCAAACATTGTCCAGTGATATCGCCTATAAAATCATCTGAATTTTCATGAATGAACGTTCCCAAACCCGAAAATTTACAATGAACATTTGGTTGATCAGCCAATTGTCTCATGCCCTCAAGCCAATTTGCCATCCCAACGGCGGAGGTGTCTTCCGGCATGCCGCAATGTTGCAAGACCATGGGTATTCGTGAAAAATCCGACGCCAAACAAGCAGCATTTTTCATTTGAGAAGAAAAAACCTGGAGTTCAAACAACCAGTCATAGTCTTGCAACAAGGCAAAATTAGTGCGCCACTGCGTTTCCATCATAATATCAGCTCTATTTTCAAATTTATACCGAGGGTTTTTGTGCCAGTGAAGTTGCTGTCTTATCCCGCGCATCAAAGGTAATTCAGCCAATTTTTTCAGTGTTTTAGCACAGCGGTTCGAAGAAAAATCAACATAGCCGACTAACGCGTTTGGCCATCCACAGCCAAGTGCGATTTTCTGAACCCACTCAGCTTCAGCAACCTCTTTACCCTCTGGCCAGTTAACTTGTATATAAACTGAACCTATCACCCCTAAAGGTGTTGCTTCATCAATAAATTCTTGAATTAGATAGTCGCGTCTGATCTTTTCATAATTGCCAAAAATACGCGGCTGAGGCTTTCCACTTAGCCATGCCAAATCAGACATACGCCAAATATGATGATGAGAGTCGATTGCTTTAAAACTTGGCTTATATTCGAGCAATGTTATCTCCGCAGAAACGTATTAGTGGGGGTCTGTTAAAGCAGTCGCAAAACAATGTTAGTTTTCTTAATTAATTCTCTTATCAAGAATCCTACACACCAGTGCCTCCGAACATTATCTTAATTATTAGCTACCCAAGAGTTTACTCGTCTAAAAAGCTCAGATTAAAATAATTAATCGCGTTCGTTCTACCTATTTTCAGACGCTGTTCTTCATCAATTACTTTTGTGCTGTCAAACCAATCGCAGGCATCTTCCATTGTCTCAAATGGATAATCAGCCGAAAAGAACATGCGATCGATCCCAACCACCTCCAAACAACATCGGAATGCTGGATCGCTAAAATTACCGCTGGTAGTTAGCATGAAGTTATCCAAAAAATAGTCCCCAAGAGGGCGGTTCCCTCTATAAGCTCTGCGCGAAAATGCCATCCGTGCATCTATTCGCCATAAGTCATAAGGAATGTGCTCCCCTAAGTGCCCAATAAATATTTTTAAATTAGGATAATCGTCGAACATGCCTGAACCGCACATTCGCAAAGCGTGGATTGATGTCTCAACGGCAAAACCCCAAGGGGAACTTTTCAACCAAGGATGCCCATCATAAATCGGTGCCCGCGTTTCTAATTGCATCCTTGGATGAAGATAAAATGGAACGTTTAGCTTTGAAACTGTGGCCCAAAAACTTCGATATTCCGGGATATCATAATAGATTGCAGAATCTTCCACATCTTTCTGGGTAAAGCCATTAACCATCGCTCCATAAAAGCCCAAATCATTAACACAACGGGTCAACTCTTCCGAAGCTGCATCTGGATCCTGCATGGGGAGAGCCGCAAAAGCACCATAACGTTTTGGGTGTTTTGCCACTGCATCAGCCATCGCGTCATTTGCTTTACGTGAAACTGATTTAGCTTCATCGACATCAAGGATACCTTGCACACCGGGGGCGTTATTTGATAAAATTGAAAACTCTATTCCGTTTTTATCCATAAGTTCAAGGCGCTCGCTGCCCATATCAAGAATTTGGCGCGAAAATTCATCCCATTTGCCCGAATCGCCAGCAAATGCCTTTGTATTGCCCAAAGTTTCTTTAATTGCCATGTGTTCTTCAAAAACGATTTTACCTTTCATATTTTTGTCTCCATATGTTTTTTTAAAACTAAAAATTGCCTCAACAAATCAACAGTATTTTGTCTATTACTCTAGCATTTAAGATATCTCACTGGTTTTGGGATTAGCTAATAGCCAGCTATCAGCCTTGTGCTCTAATAAAGGTATCTAAAAACTCAATTAATTCAATCTGTTAATCTATCATTCTATATAGAATATAATGTTTAAGACTATCAATTCTCATTTTTATCATCCTTCCAGAAATCGTAACGCAATATTCGTGTTTGTTGGGACTTATTGAGTAGCCGCTCCTTGATCCAGCCCTCTACTTTTGGGCTCGTAATTTTGTTTTTTGTTTCTTGAGTTGATTCTAATCCGGTATTCTTAATAAGGCGTTTTTCGCCAGATTTGCGGTCATTAAGCTTAATATTTTGTTGATCCTCAAGTTTAGCCGCTTCTTGGCTCCCTACGCTTTGACTATAATCGTCCGGATAGGGGCGATTACTGAATTCACTACCAAACAACTGCGTTAATTTGCTCTCATTAAAAGAACTTAACCTATGAAATTCAACAATGGATTTAAACTTACGTACAATTTTATCGCGTTCAATTACTGCATTTTCAGGATCTTCAATATTACAACCTGTTGAACGTTTGAAGGTTGTTTTATTACCAAAAGCCCAGCGGACATCCTTAGGAACAGTCAATTTAACCTGCCATTTTCTTCGATGTTTTATCAAGTAACTTGGATTCTTGTTAAACACGTTCGTCATAATTTTCGGCGCTCTTGATCTAAGGGGCTACCCCCGTTTATACCCCCTTATCTAAAACAAAACATTCTAATGAACAAACGATTTTTTTTAACCATATATAACCATATAAATGCGAATGTTTTGGGAAGATCATTGCTTTTTTCACTATTATTGTCTTATTAGTTAATATATTAATACTCAATATGGACAATCCGAAAAAAACCAAAGATCAACTAGCACACAGCAGACCTCTGGATGTCCACAAAGCCTGTTACCAGAAAGAATTCTGGGACTTACAAGACATGATTTGGAATGCATACATTCAACCTCTTAAAAACTACAATAGCACGATAGGTAAGAGGCATCTCCAGAAAATTTTGATAGACTTATATCATGCATGGTTTCTAGATCCAGCTTTGTGTATCGCAGTTAGCTTCAACAACAATGACTACACGTTGATTACCCGGTACAATAAAATCAAGATTACCAAAAAATCTATTAGTGTTATCAAGGATTTGATTCATTTAAACCTTTTACACCACAAACCGGGCATGCCACCCAGACAGGATTATCGTTTTGGACCCAGTTATACGTCTCGAATTTGGCCCACTGATATGCTGATCTCCCATTTTACAGATATAAAGTTTAATCCTCTGAATATTCGATCACATGATATTGATAAGGAAACTATTATTTTAACCAAAAAAGTCTCGATACCCAGAACCCTCCGTAAACCAACAACTAAAGCCATATATAAGACTGTTCCCATTGATTATTCTGACACACCAAAAATCCGGGCTATGCGCCTAATCATGGCCTGCTACAATGAACTATTACGATCCAGCCACGTAGATATAGTCAGCGCAGAAAAGGGCTACGTCTCAAGCTTTAATGAATGGGGCGAGGAAAGGCGCTGCTTTATAATACCGCACTGCTTTGTGCACAGAAGATATAGCGATAGCACCTTTAACAAGGGAGGGCGAATTTATGGTGGCTGGTGGGAAAGGTGCAGTTCTAATCACAAGAAAGATATTTATATTAACGGTAATCCCACTTTAGAAGTGAGTTATAATTCTATTCTACTGGACATTCTATACCATATGGAAAGTCCGGATTCTCCTGTGATATTAGGAGGCCAAGACATTTATGATGTCAGCATCCCTGAGTTAGATAACGTGCCTGATTCAGAACTAAAAAATTATAGCAGAGAGCATTTAACTAAATTTAAAAGGTTTCTTATCACGAAATTAACTCTTTTTGGGTTAAATAAATGGAATGAGCCTGATTTGTGGAAAGCAACTCGAAAGACGATCACTGCAGAGGACAAAAACCCGGAAAGTCGCATCAAAAGACCGCCGCCTAATATCCTGAAAACCATATCGGACGATTTTCTCGCTTCTGTCTTTATCAACATTAGGAAAAAACACGGGCTTATATCGCATCACTTTTTCTCCGGAATAACATCAAAACTGCAACTAATCGATAGTAATATAGCACTAAATCTAATTGAACATTTTACGGCCCTAAAAGTTCCAATACTGACCGTACACGATAGCTACATCATAGAGAAAAGGTGGGGGCAAACCTTAATAAATGCTATGCAAACGGCCTGGATGGAAGAAATGTTCAGAATTCGCGAGAATCCTAGTAGTAAGCCAAAAAGAAGCAAATTTCTCCACCGTCTGACCGGCCAAGAAAACCTCCATCTTAAGGAAGCAATACTCGCTGAGCCTATTGAATATGATAACCTTGTTGACGGTTATTCTAGCGATCAAATAAAGCTGAACCAAATTGGTAGTTTTCTATCCGCTTCTTCACCAAATTTACATGTTAATAACAGCCTAAACGCGATATATCAAAGTTACTGGCACCAATGGCACGCAGAGATTATAAAAATTAAAACATCCAACACAAAAATCACGCCAACATTACGCTACCAAATTAGCCTCAAAAGACACCAGGATTGGCTTCAGGAAAAGGACCTTGAAATCGATAGCCCCGACTACCGTCAGCGGTATGAAAATTTTAAAACTTCCATAAATATAAATTTATACCACGATTGGGAATTCTACGAACCCTTTTGGCACAAAAAAGAACGACAAAAAATCTAATATAGGGGAAAGTCCTAGGTAGAACTAGTGAAAGAAATTATGGAAATTTTTGAGACTAGGCCAATATAGTCTTAGTAATTAATATCTTCGCTATGAGATGGTCTTCATTTCTTGGATCATGGTCTTGGTTATTCAGGATATACTTTTAATCTTATTACGAATTCACCTATACCTATTTAGTGGTGTCATAAATTTATGTGGGTTCTGACTCAATTTTATTACTCTTTAGTAAGAATATAGTCTTAGTAATACATATTAATAATACGCCTTCAAGAGCCGTCTTTATTCCATATTAAAATCCCATATATATTCCATATTAAAAGCCTATATATTTGTCAAATATCTAGGTAACGGCATTTATCTTAATTAGGCTAAGATATAGGATTAGCTCAAGTTTTGCTTTTTACGGTTTAAGCATTATTATGTTTCTGAACTCTCTTTTTTTTCTAGCCAACGACTTTAATAAAAAGGGCGTCTAAGAATAAATATAACCATATTCATGCAAATTAGTTGAAAAAAAAATAAGCGCCAAAGCATAGATGGTTAGTGCAACACGTTTTAATAGCCAACTTAGATCCCTTGCTGGAACAAATAATATTCCGTTCTTTAATATTGCTAAAACCATAATCCAGGCCGGAAGGATTTAGTTGTTTCATTTTCCAGATCACATCTTTCAACGAAGTCAAAGGGAAATGTGTTTATTGTATTAAGGGTGGCAAAGTTTCTGTAAGCCTTGTGAGGACTGGAGCGGGCGATGAGATTCGAACTCACGACTTCAACCTTGGCAAGGTTGCGCTCTACCCCTGAGCTACGCCCGCGCAATCCCGGTAATACTAATACACAGAAGACCCAGCATAATAGTCATCACATTGAAGTTTGCAACACTGGTGTATTAAAGAAGCTAAATTTTCCTATAGCTTGAGAGAAAACAAATCTCTTGATAAAATCTTACCATGGAAATTCTTGAACCCCCAAGAAGGGCTCGTGGAGAAAACGATCTTTGCACTTTTCTTGATTCGATAGGAATTGGATACACAACCGTCCGTCACCACCCTGTAGACACGGTTAAAGCAAGCCAAGCTATTAGAGCTGCCTTGCCTAAAATAGCGCATGGACACTGTAAAAACTTATTCTTAAGGGATAAAAAAAGACTGTTTTATCTATTTATTACCTTAGAAAACAAAAGGGTGAATTTGAACAAACTCCAAAAAATACTCGGCACCACGCGATTATCTTTCGGACGACCCGACGATATTGAAAAGTATCTTGGGGTTAGGCCTGGTTCCGTTACGCCTTTTTCAGCTATTAATCCTTCGTCAAAGAATGTACTGTTTGTGCTCGATTCTAGAATGCTTCAAGAAACATCATTAAATTATCATCCATTACATAATGAGGCTACGACGACTATAAGTTCTCAAGATTTACTTTTATTTTTGCAACACTGCGGTCATTTACCAAAAATCGTATCGATTTGACACAAAAATACGTTTATAAACATTGAAAGTGATTGAAGATATTATAAATATGTACTTGCTTAAAATAACATAGAAAGGAAAGACTGGTTGAAATGAATATTCTCGAGGGTGATGCTAGCGATCAACTTAATTTAGAAGCTTCCGCGCAAGACAGTGAGGGCCTAGTTATAGATTCTAACGCGGAAAGATTTAATGAAGATGTGATAGGCGCATCCGCCCAAATACCTGTGATAGTGGATTTTTGGGCCCCATGGTGCGAACCTTGTAAGCAAATGACACCTGTTCTGGAAAAGCTAATTAAGGAATATGGCGGAAAGGTTAAATTGGTTAAGATTAACATCGACGAAAATCAGGCTCTTGCACAGCAACTGCGAGTACAATCAATTCCAATGGTTTACGCATTCAAAGACGGAAGGCCGGCTGATGCCTTTAATGGGGCATTGCCTGAAAGTCAGCTTCGAAAGTTTATAGAAAAATTGACAGGAGGCGATGGATCGCCGTTAGATCAAGCAATTGAACAAGCAAACGCTTTATTAGAAGCGGGCGACACGATAAATGCTAGTTCTATATTTAACCAGATATTAGAAGCCGATAATTCAAATGTTGATTCCCATGCTGGGCTAATGAGGTGCCTTATATTAGACGACAATGCTGATCAGGCGCGAAATTACTTGGCAGACTTACCAGAGGAACTTCTCACACAGCCGGCTATTTCTGCGATTCAAACAACTTTGGAACTTGAAGAACAAACCGCTGAAGCCGGTGAAGTCGGTGAACTTAAAATTGCAGTCCAGAACAATCCAAACAATCACCAGGCCCGGTATGACTATGCTTTAGCGCTTTATGCATCAGAAGAAACAGAAAGTGCAATTGAACAGTTGGTGGAAATTATAAAGCAAAACCGAGACTGGAATGACGATGCCGCGCGTCAACAACTCTTCAAGGTATTTGAGGCGTTGGGAAATTCAAATCCCATTACTGTTGAAGGGCGCCGAAAACTGTCTGCGATTTTATTTTCCTAATGGCTGAAAAGTCTTCCAGTAACTATAAGGATCCTTTTAGTATCCCATTTGAAAACCTACCACAAAAGCTGCCAATTTTTCCGCTTCCAGGAGCCATGCTACTGCCACACGGCAAAATGCCTCTAAATATATTTGAACCGCGTTATTTGAAGATGGTATTTGATAGTTTAAAGGGGTCGCGGCTAATAGGAATGGTTCAGCCTTTGGAATTGCTTCCTGATCCTGTTCCAGAAAAAACGGATCTTTTTGATATAGGTTGCGCGGGAAGAATTACCTCTTTCACAGAAAGCGAAGACGGGCGGATTTTGCTAACTTTGCAGGGGGTTTGCCGCTTTGAAATTGAAAAGGAATTCAACACGACAACTGCTTATAGACAGGTAAAACCAAACTTTGCTGCATTTAAAGATGATCTTTTGTCGGAATATCCCGCTGTGAATAGGGAAGGGCTGATACCTGTTTTAAGAGACTATTTAGAACTTAAGGGCTTGAATATTAATTGGGCGGATTTGGATAAAATCGAGGACCGGTTTTTAATTGCAACCATTGGTATGATTAACCCCTTTGACTACAAAGAAAAGCAGGCAATATTACAAACACAAAACATTAGAGATATTGCTCATGTGATGATCTCACTCATGGAAATGGAACTTGCATCAATCGGACAGTCGCCAACCAAGCATTAGAGGACTAATAGAATGGCTAAGCAAAATATTGATCCTAAATTATTGGAGATTTTAGTTTGCCCTATAACAAAGACAACTTTGCAATATGATCCAGAAAAAAAAGAGTTAATTAGCAAAAAAGCCAAGCTAGCCTTCCCTATTAGGGATGGAATTCCTATAATGTTAGTCGACGAAGCTAGAAAAATTGATTAGGATTGACTGGCTCAAATATTTGCTTTTTTGCGGTTGTTTTAATCATTAACAATCAAACTATTAAATCGCTTCGCCTTTAAGCAAGCGCGGAAGACTCCCCACAGAGCCCATTGCATGCCGCATGAAAAATTGTTTTAAAGGCCCCGCTTTATTCATGGTTGCAAGGCCGAAATCGCGGAACAGTTTAACTGAGCCTATATTGTTAGAGAATAAACGAGAAATAATGTCCGTCATGATTAACATCGTAGTATTATCAAAATGTCGCCATTTTTGGTATTCACTCAAAACGGCAATATCGCCAATATCAAGCCCAATACGTCTGGCGTCTGCCAAAACCTCGGCTAAGGCAGCCACATCTCTAAAGCCTAAATTCAGCCCCTGGCCAGCTATGGGGTGTATCCCATGGGCAGCGTCACCGAGCAACGCCAAACGATCCAGTATACTTGTTTCTGCGTATTGAGAGGACAAAGGATAAGACCAACGAGGACCCACCAAAGTTGCTTTTCCCAAAAATTCACCGAACCGAAGCTCAAATTGTTCCATAAAATCATTAGCAGATAGTGCTAAAATAGCTTCTGCTAGATCCGATTTTTCAGTCCAAACAATTGACGACCGCTGGTTTTGCCCTTTCTCACCACGTAAGGGTAAAATAGCAAATGGCCCAGCGGGTAAAAAGTGTTCGTAAGCTATATTAAAATGGGGCACCTCATGGTCAACTGTAAGCACAATCGCTGACTGGTTATAGAACCAAGTCGCTATTTCTATTCCGGCGGACTTCCTCACCATCGAACTTCGGCCATCTGCTCCGACAATAAGCTTTGCGTAAATTTTAAATCCATTATCCAGCGTAGCCTTAACTCCTTGAACACCCCGTTCAAAAGAGATTAGCTTGGTTGGAGCGAGGTAAACAATCTCATGGCTGCACCGAATTGCACCCAAACAAGCTTTGCGAAAATCCTGGTTTTCAACCATGTGTCCGAAAGCATTGCAATTAACTTCTTTGGAATCAAAATGAAGAAAAAAGGGAGAATTCCCATCTACAACTCGAATATCTAAAATTGGCGTGGGGCCTCGATCTAAACGCGGCCATACCCCAATTTGTTCAAGCATCTTTTTTGATGTTGCGGCAATCGCGGACGCGCGACCATCAAATTTTATATTCGTTTGTTCCGCCGGAGCAATTTGATCAATAATGGCAACCTTAAAACCTATATCTGATAGTGCTAATGCAAAGGTAGGCCCAATCATTCCAGAGCCCACGACCAAAACGTCTACGCTATACAAATTTTTACCAACGGCTTGCATATCTATAGAACTGCACTCCAAAATCACAATTGTCTAGTGACAACGATCGTTAAATAATAACCTTTTTACTTCAAATATCAAATTTGTTTACTAAAATTTATATCCGTCGGTTTTACCAGCACCAATTATTTGCCTAATTTATACCCACTAATAATAATATGCTTAATAAATAATCAATTTTAACGAGGCGCCCACCGAACTTACTGCTTCACTTTAGGTTAGTTTGTTGAAAATAAATGCTAATTTTATATTAATGCAAATCGGCATGGTTTTTGAGTATTACAAGTAATAGATATACGCGTGGCCCCCTGTTTATGATCAGAGCGCTCCTTTTTGGATCGCTTGCTAGGCCGCAAGTAACAAATTTTAAACCGGAGGATAAACCATGCGCTATTTAAATTACCGGCCGAGATTAGCATACAGCTCTCTATTTATAATCAGTTTTCTATCCCTCTGCCCAAAAACAGCCTATGCAGCGGAAAGTTTGAGTGCGGGCAACACCGCCTGGATTATTACTGCAACTGCGTTAGTATTATTTATGACAATGCCGGGACTGGCTCTATTTTATGGTGGTCTGGTTAGGTCAAAAAACGTACTTTCTGTATTGATGCAATGTTTCGCCATTTGCTGCGCAGCATCGATTGTTTGGCTAGTTGTTGGGTATTCAATTGCTTTTGGAGACGGCAACGCTTGGTGGGGCGGGCTCTCTAAGGCTTTTTTAACTGGGGTAACGACCAAGTCTTTATCTGGGAATATCCCGGAAAATGTTTTCTTTATGTTTCAAATGACATTCGCTATCATTACGCCGGGTCTGATCGTCGGAGCTTACGTTGAACGGATTAGATTCAGTGCCGTCATGTTTTTTAGTGTCCTTTGGTTGATTTTTGTTTACGCACCCTCAACCCATTGGATTTGGGGTGGTGGCCTTTTGAGTGACCTTGGTTGGCTCAGCTCAGCTCTCAAGGGCTATTCAACGATGGACTTTGCTGGCGGCTTAGTGGTCCACGCAAATGCTGGTATCGCGGCGTTGGTAGTCGTCATGGTGCTTGGTCCTCGAACGGGATTTCCGAACGAACTTCGGCCGCCTCACAGCCCTGGGCTAGTTATGATTGGAGCCGCTATGTTGTGGGTAGGGTGGTACGGCTTTAACGCAGGTTCGGCTCTTGCCGCTGATGGCAGCGCGGGTATGGCCATGACCGTAACACATATTTCGGCCGCTACTGCATGTTTGGTCTGGATACTGATTGAATATATAAAGTTTGGTAAACCAAGCTTAGTCGGCATAGCTACAGGGGCAATTGCAGGGCTGGCCACAATAACACCCGGTTCAGGTTTTGTGGGCCCGGTTGGGGCGCTGGTCTATGGTGCTGCATCAGGGGCCATCTGTTTCTACATGATTACTGTTGTTAAGAATAAATGGAACTTGGACGACTCTTTGGATGTTTTTGCCGTACATGGAGTCGGCGGCGTTCTGGGCATACTCTTAACAGCTTTTTTTGCCGATGTTAGTTTAGGAGGAAATGGGCTCGCTAGTGGTGTCACTATAAAAACAGCCTTTCTTGGCCAATTAGTTGCGACGATATTTACTATAATTTGGGCAGCTGTAGTAAGTTACATATTGGTTAAAATCACGCAATCAGTATTCGGATTGCGGGTAACCAGTGACGATGAAAATGAAGGTCTTGATATTACATCGCATGGCGAGCGCAGTTATGACCTTTAAATCAAAACGGCCAGAAAAGGAAATAGTTTTATGAAATATATAGTCGCTATTATAAAACCGTCTAAGCTCGACTTAGTTCGAGAGGCGCTCATGAAAATCGGGGTCACGGGACTAACTACAAGTGAAGTTTCCGGATTTGGCCGACAAAAGGGCCACACAGAAATTTATCGGGGCGCTGAATATGCAATTAATTTTGTGCCAAAAACAAAAATTGAAATAGCTGTAAGTGCTGGGCTGGTTGATAGTGTTATAGAAACAATACAAAATGAAGCTAGAACTGATAATATCGGCGACGGTAAAATTTTTGTATACGACCTCACTGAAGCTGTTAGAATTCGCACCGGAGAGCGCGGCGAGGAAGCGCTTTAAACAAAATTCAAATTTTCGTCGCTTGTTATAATGGTTATAGAGAGTTAAAATAAACTTTAGTATTGGGCCCTGCGTTAATGTAGGGCCAATTTTTTAGTGTAACCCCAGAAATGTATAACACCAACTTAAACCGATTAACTGATTACCCTTTTGATAGGCTGAGAGGGTTGTTAAATAATATCAAAAGCCCAACAGATAAAACACCTATGATAATGTCTTTAGGGGAGCCCCTACACGCCTCTCCTGCCCTCTTAACGGACACCATTTCCAAACATGCAGACCAATGGTCAAAATATCCACCAATGGCAGGAAGCCAAGAAGTATTAACCGCGATTAAAGATTGGTTGATTCTGCGCTATAACTTAGATCCCGATTCAATTGAACAAAAAGAAAATATTATTAATGTTTCTGGCACCAGAGAAGCGCTTTACATGGCCGGTAGTATTTCCATACCCCCGCAAAAACATAAACGGCAACCGTTTGTATTGATGCCCAATCCATTTTATCAAGTCTATATCGGGGCGGCCTTAATGAACCGAGCCAAACCTGTTTACATGCCAGCAAATCCAGAAAACGGTTTTCTTCCCAATTTTGAAGCGCTTGACGAAGAAACATTAAGCCGCACAACACTAGCTTACTTGTGCTCCCCCTCAAACCCGCAGGGTGCAGTCGCAGATATCGAATACTTAAAAAGGGCAATTTCACTTGCCCGAAAATATGACTTCGTCTTAGCAATAGACGAATGTTACGCGGAAATTTATGATAGGAATCCGCCACCGGGCGGCCTTGAAGCTTGCCAACGCCTGGGGGAAGGATTTAATAATGTCCTAGTATTTCATTCACTTTCAAAACGGTCTAGCGCGCCTGGTCTAAGGTCAGGATTCGTTGCGGGAGACCCCAGACTTATTGAAAAATTCTTAGTTCTTCGTAATTACGGCGGTGCCGCCGTTCCCGGTCCATTGCTTGCAGCATCCGCTGCTTTATGGCGGGATAATAGCCATGTTACCGAAAATCGGAAACTTTATCGCCAAAAATTTGACTGCGCGGATGAAATTCTTGCTGGAAAATTTGGCTATTACCGACCCGCCGGAGGTTTTTATCTTTGGTTAAACGTGGGAAACGGCGAAAAAGCTGCCTTAAAGCTATGGAAAGAGGCCGGCGTACGGGTAATGCCTGGCTGTTACCTTGCCCGAAACGATAAAAAAAACACAAATCCAGGTGCGGCATTCATTCGAATTGCGCTTGTCCAAAAACCAGAGTTTATTCAAGAAGCCTTGATACGTCTCAAAGAAACTATTCGTAAAATTAATAACTCCTAGCTAGAAACTTAACAAAACCCTAGCCATTAAAAAAACAATCAAAGAGTAGCCTAATATCAAGGACTTGAAACAGCTTGTTAACCAACTTTAAATAAACTACGCCTAAATTGCTTTAATGGCACGCTCAGCACCCGTTATTGGTCAAGGGACTAATCAAAACTACTCGGAGGTTTCACCTGCTTCAAGCTTGTTTCCAAAAACATTTTCGGCTTTAGCAAGAAAGCGTCTCACAGAAATTATGGGTGCGGCACTTCTTCTACTGGGCGCCGCAATAATTACATCGCTTTTAAGCTATCATCATTCCGACCCATCATTTAATAGCGCTGCACCGGAGCCTATTAAAAATGTGCTCGGTATGTTTGGTTCCTACCTATCCGATTTGATGTTGCAACTATTTGGTCTAGCTGCCACCTTACCCTCTTTGATTTTATTTGCTTGGAGCTGGCGTTTATTAACTAAGAAAGGTATAAATTGCATCTGGCTCCGCACTTTAGCATTAATCGCAGGTCTGATGTTAAGTGCTGTCGCATTTTCCTTTATACCGCCGCCAGAATCTTGGCCACTTCAAACAGGGCTTGGCGGCGTTGCTGGTCATACCTTATTTTTCGAGATATTATTAGCTATCAAATCACTTAATTTTGTAAATGGCGGGGTTTATATTGCAGTTCTAAGTAGCCTTTTATGCACAGTAATATTGGTTTATGCTGGAGGTCTAGACCGTTCTGAGTGGCGCGCGCTAATGCGGGGCGTTATCAAATCGGGTGTTTCAGCTTGGGGCGGGATTTTATCCGTAGGGCAAAAAGCAAAACAATTAAAAGAGCGGATTGAACCTACATTGGGAAACATAGCAACAGTTGATACCAACTACAAATTAGAGGCAAAAGGGGCCAACGACACAAAAGTTCAACGGTCCGCCGTCAACCCACCAACTGATTTAACTTCTAAAGCCTCCAAAAAACATACGCCCGCCATTGCAGAGAAAGCCAGGAAAGTTGTTGCTGGAGCGCGCTCTAAAGACGCCGGGCAGGGTAGCTTAAACCTGCCCATTTTGGACGTTTTTCAATTACCTCCTTTAGATATACTTGAAGCCCCGCCCGCGGTAACAAAAATCGATGGTGCAGACAAGGAGGCGCTATCTCAAAACGCTGAATTATTAGAAAGCGTGCTACAAGATTTTGGTGTTAAGGGATCAATTGTAAAAGTGCGCCCTGGGCCTGTGGTTACGTTGTATGAACTAGAGCCTGCTCCCGGCACTAAAACATCGCGGGTGGTGGGACTTTCTGACGATATTGCCCGCTCTATGTCTGCGTTGTCAGTTCGAATTGCAGTGGTACCAGGACATTCCGTAATCGGCATTGAACTGCCTAACACAAAAAAAGATACCGTTTTTTTTCGTGAGATTTTAGCTTCTGCTGTTTATGAAAAATCGGGGGCAGCGCTTCCTCTTGTTCTTGGAAAAGATATAGGCGGCGCCCCAAGTGTTGTTGATCTGGCACGAATGCCACATCTTTTAATAGCTGGCACGACAGGATCTGGGAAATCCGTCGCTATTAATACGATGATTTGTTCTCTGCTTTATCGATTAAATCCAGAGGAATGTAAATTTATCATGGTAGACCCAAAAATGTTAGAGCTTTCTGTTTATGATGATATTCCCCACCTTTTATCGCCAGTTGTAACGGACCCCGCCAAGGCTGTCATTGCCCTAAAGTGGGCGGTTAGAGAAATGGAAGACCGATACCGCTTGATGTCCCAGATGGGTGTAAGAAATATAATAGGTTATAATGCTCGTTTAGCTGAGGCAGTAAAAAAGGGGGAAAACCTATCTCGACGTGTGCAAATAGGCTTTGATGAGTTAGGAAAACCTACTTATGAAGACCAGCCCCTTGGCTCGAATCCATTGCCCCTGATAGTTATCATCGTTGATGAAATGGCTGATCTCATGATGCTAGCGGGTAAGGATATTGAGGGTCTAATACAACGGCTGGCGCAAATGGCACGAGCTGCCGGAATTCACTTGATTATGGCCACACAGCGTCCATCAGTTGACGTAATTACGGGCACAATAAAAGCCAACTTTCCTACTCGCATTAGTTTCCAAGTAACATCTAAAATCGATAGCAGAACCATACTAGGGGAACAAGGCGCCGAACAGCTTCTCGGTCAAGGCGACATGCTCTATATGGCCGGAGGCGGGCAAATCACTCGTGTTCACGGCCCATTCGTTAGCGACGATGAAGTCGAACAAATTGTAAGTTTTTTAAAAGCCCAAGGCGAGCCAACTTACATAGATGCTGTCACAGAAGACAGTGAAAACGGAATCGATGCACTTGGTAGTGGTGTTGGTGAACAAAACGATGAGCTGTATGATAAAGCCGTAGCCATTGTTGCCCAAGAAGGAAAAGCTTCTACCAGTCTAATTCAGCGTCGCCTTCAGATAGGCTATAACCGGGCCGCCCGTATCATTGAGAGTATGGAAGCCCAGGAGATAATTGGCAAAGCCGACCGAGTTGGGCGACGTGAAGTTTTAATTGGGGCCCACTAGCCTTTCTAATTGGGCCCTAATTTTCTTTCTGTTTACCTTTACGAAATTTATTGTTAAAGCTCGTATGTCACTGCACAACCATACAAAACTGAGCTCGATATCAATGCTAGCGTGGACATTTTTCAGTAAAACTATTCTTATTATCAGCATTCTAATTCCCAATGTTTCAGCATCTGAATCGATGACAGCTAAGCTTGGCCCTGCGGATACAAAAGACCTGCAGCGAATTGAAGCTCATCTTAATGATATAGAAAACTTGCGCGCTCGTTTTGTGCAAGTTTCCTCAAATGGCCAGATAGCAACAGGAAAACTAATAATAGCACGCCCGGGCAAAATGCGGCTGGAATATGACCCTCCAACACCAATTATGCTCATAGCTAATGGTGATTTTTTGGTATATATCGATAAAGAGCTACAACAAACAACGCATTTTTTTGTTGATAAAACACCCTTGGGGTTTTTGCTCAAAAATGAAATAAAGCTAAGCGGGGATATAACGGTAACCAAATTTTCGCGGGGTTCTAACACATTAATTGCTTCAATATCAAAATCCAGAGACCCCGAAAAAGGATCAATCACGGTAGTGTTTTCAGACAAACCCCTTGCGCTAAAAAAGTGGATAGTTAAAGATGCACAGGGTATCAAAACAACTGTCACCCTCAATAACCCAGAGAGGATTACGAAAGTTGACCCAAGTATTTTTGATTTAAATAATGCCCCAAAAAGCCAATAAAATAATGCCTTTTTTACCCTTTTAATCACAACGGATTAATAGAAATCACAATAAATGAAAATCACCACATGGAATATAAATAGCGTCCGTCTCCGTTTACTTAGTCTGGCTCGAGTGATTAAGAAAATTTCGCCCGATATAATATGTCTACAAGAAATAAAAGTGGCTAATGCCCTTTTTCCGAACAAGGATATTACAGCCCTTGGATATCCCCACCAAGCCGTAGCCGGCATGAAGGGCTATAACGGCGTTGCGATCCTATCACGCTGGCCCTTGATAAGAATAAGAGAGGTCGACTGGTGTAAGAAATCGGATTGTAGGCATATATATGCGACTGTAAAAAATGAACGCTTTGGTGAGATCAAAATACATAATCTATACGTCCCGGCCGGAGGCGACGTTCCTGATCCATGCCAAAATGAAAAGTTTGCACATAAACTACAATTTTTAAAAGAAATAACTGCTTGGCAAAAAAGAAATAATGATGCGCCTAAAAAACAGGTTTTAGTAGGGGATTTAAATATTGCGCCCCTGAAAACAGACGTTTGGTCGCACAAGCAACTTCTAAAAGTTGTTTCCCATACGCCTGCTGAAGTTGATGCCTTAAATAAATTTAAAGAATCAGGGGGATGGATTGATGCGGTTCGTGAGATAATTCCGCCCGAAGAGCCTTTGTTCACTTGGTGGAGCTATCGATCTAAAGACTGGACCATTAACAATCGAGGCCGACGACTGGACCATATTTGGGTAAAAAAAGAATTAAAAAGAAATGTCACGGCGGCCGAAGTTTTTCAAGATACTCGAAACTGGGAAAGGCCGTCAGATCACGTTCCCGTAACTATAACGATGACATCTTAGTCACGCACTAACGAACCAAACGATAGCCGGCAGGTTCAGTGACCAATATTGCCGCACTGGATGGATCCGGTTCAATTTTTTGACGTAACCTATAAACATGCGTCTCAAGCGTGTGGGTTGTAACTCCGGCATTATATCCCCAAACTTCGCCCAATAGGGTATCCCTAGAAACAACGCTTTCATTAGCTAAATACAAAAATTTCAAAATTGCGGTTTCTTTTTCTGTAAGTCTTACTTTTTCGTCACTTTGGCTGTGCAACATCAATTTATCCGCCGGTTGAAATTTATAGGGCCCTATTTGAAACATGGCAAATTCGCTTTGTTCTGTTTCACGCATCCTCACTCTAATCCGTGCCATCAACACTTTAATTCTGAATGGTTTAACAATAAAATCATTTGCACCGGCATCCAGGCTTAAAACTATTTCTGCCTCATCATTTGAGCTTGACAACATAATAATAGGCGATTTGACACCATTATTGCGGATAGCCTTACACAACTCGCGACTGTGCGTATCGGCCAAGGTGTCATCTAAAAGAATAATGTCGTAATATTGCTTTGCGACGTTTGCAATTGCAACACCGCCACTATCAGCGCTGTCGGTGACAAACTCTCCATGTGCGTCCAATTGCTCCTTTAACATTTCTGTTAAGTCTGAATCATTTCCAATAATGAGACCTTTTCTAACCGGCGGCATACGAATATCCCTTTGTAACGGAAGCTAAACTCGTCAATTGATTTTTATCCTTTAAGCGCAAACTAAAACTTGGCCACACCAAGATTATGATTCTTGGTTATTCATAATTCTTATAATTTGATCCCCTATAAGTAAAACAATTAACTGCTGGGCAATAATTACCGCAAGTATGGGCGAGTAAAAACTTTCAAGAAAAAGGGATTTGAAATCATTGGGGAAATTATAAATTTCCTTTGGCATCCGTTTTGCTGGTACAGGTCCTGAAGACAAAAATTAGCCCAAACCAAACAGGATTACACAATAATGATGGAAATAAACAGGCCAGCCGATGCTAGGGTATTTACCTCTGATCACTCTTCTTCACAAGAATCAAATCTCGTCGAAAAAAAAATAACGCCTGCCAGCCGTAAACCGGTTAGTATGTTCGGTGACGACGGCATTTCGTTTTTTGATTTGCTTGATATAATCAATCCTCTGCAACACATTCCTATCATTTCAACAGTTTATCGAAATTTGACGGGCGATGAAATTGATCCCGCTTCCAAAGTTGCCGGGGGGGCGCTCTATGGAGGGTCAATTGGTACCGTTGTATCCCTAATAGATGTCTTGATAGAGTTCAGCACCGGCGAAGATTTGGGCAGCCACGCAACCACATTAACAGGCACTGGTAACGGAGGAAAAGTTGCCGCCTTACCAAGAGAGCAAGCTATCCCTCAAAGCGATGGTGCCAACATAACGTCGATAAGTAAAAATGCTAATAGGCCCTTTTTTCCTGAAGAAAACCCAGCCTCGGTGTTAGGGCTGGAAAAAAGATCAAAACACTCTGATCATGGTACCCATAACCTGAATTTAACTAAATTATCCTATTCAGGAAAGCCAGATTATACTCTAGAATACCGCAAAAATAACAAATTAGAAGTAGCGCAAATACATCAAAACAATATCCACGTACTAACTAAAGCTCATTTAATTAAGACACGAGCTTTAAACGGTGCATAATAATTGCTTATAGAGTTAGAAAACAAATTTTTTCGATGGATACTGCCATACAAACGTCGGTGGCTAAATTTGATTTAGAATAAAGAGCGGCGTGGTATTTAAGCTAAGGGATGTTTTCAAAATCATATGTTAATATGCTTTATCAATTCCACCTTGTGTTTTCATAGGACAAAAATGATTCGATTTCACTAGAGATATGCCATGAAAAAGAACCCTGTCATAATTGTTGAGCCAGAAGGCTTGTTAACCTTCAGAAACAAATCTTACAAATGCGTGCTGGGTAAATCAGGCATAGCGACAGATAAAAGGGAAGGGGATGGAGCAACGCCATCAGGCAAATTCCCTATCCGGGAAATATACTATCGCCCAGATAGAGTCATTAGGCCAAAATCGGCCTTGCCGGTTTCCGCTTTACAGCCCTACGACGGCTGGAGTGATGACCCTAACCACAGTGATTATAATAAGAGGGTAAGGTTGCCCCATGAAGGGAATGCTGAATCTCTATGGCGAACAGACGAACTCTATGACATTTTCGCTGTTATTGGCTACAACGATGAACCAGCAATAAAATTTAAAGGAAGCGCAATTTTCTTGCACATCGCCCACAGGGAATTTAAGCATACTGAAGGATGTGTTGCATTAGAAATTAGTGATTTAGTTGAAATTATCGACAAACTCAAGCCAGACAGCCACATAAATATATTAACACCCTGAATAAGCGAATGTTTATCAGTTTATCGCTTTGCTAATCGTTCGCCAAAAATTGCCGTACCAACTCGAACAAAACTGGCACCAAATTGAACTGCCACTTCATAGTCAGCGCTCATCCCCATGCTTAATTCTTTTATATTATTTCGCTCGGCGATTTCACGGAGTAACGCAAAATGGAGGGCCGGCTCTTCGTCCGCTGGGGGTATACACATTAAACCAACGATGGGAAGGCTTAATTCAATCTTGCATTTTTCAATTAAGGCGGCGGCTTCTTGAGGTGCCACACCTGCTTTTTGAGGTTCCATGCCAGTATTAACCTGGACAAAGCAGTCTAACTTTCGGCCCGCTTCTTTCATGTGACGTGCAACTGCCTTGGCAAGCTTAAAGCGATCAATGGTTTCAATTACATCAAAAAGGGCTACCGCTGACGCTACTTTATTAGTCTGCAAGGGCCCAATCAGGTGCAATTGAGTGTTGGGATATCTTTGTTTTAAAGCGGGCCACTTTCTTTGGGCTTCTTGAACACGATTTTCGCCAAATCGCCGGTGACCTGCGCTTAATGCCAATTCTATCGAGTTTGGCGGCTGGGTCTTAGATACAGCAACCAAATTTACGGAGCTTTCGGGTCGCCGGTATCTTATAATGGCTCCTTCAATAGTGTTATTAACTTTATTTAACCGCTGATCAATTTTATCCACAATGCTCGCCTTGTGTTTTAGTCCTCGCACAAGTAATTTATGTTCTTACCATGGGATCAGACGCTTTACCAAGGGTGGCACGCCTTCTTAACTCCAGAGCAAGCCCCACACACATGCCATCACTCCTTTACATGACTGATGAAAGCCGGGCACCTAACCCCATACCGACGATAAACAAGCTAAAACCCGGTAGCGGGGTGATTTTTCGTCACTACGATCTAAAATCGAGATTAGAACTCGGATTTAAACTTAAAGAAATATGTAAAAGAAATCAATTGACGTTTATCGTAGCACGTGATTTTCCACTCGGCCGCAAACTTGGTGCCGACGGGATACATCTTCCTGAACATTTATTATTGACCCCCCCCCTAGAGGTCCGGCTTTGGGGACAGCGGCCAAATAAGATTATAACTGCTGCGGCTCACTCATATACATCGCTCCAAAAATGTGCAGTCTTACCCATAAATGCCGCCATTCTATCGCCCGTTTTTCCGACCGAGAGCCATCCCAGCCGATCGCAATTAGGCATCACCGGGTTTCAAAAATTGGCCAAACAAGCCTCGATCCCAGTTTACGCACTAGGTGGCATTAACGAAAAAACAGCACGCCGACTTAAAAACAGTCCCGCCATTGGAGTGGCTGGAATTGGTGCACTAGTCTAAAATTCTCAATCTATCGCCATAGAAAAAGGGGAGCGGCAAACCGCTCCCCTAAATTCTCAGTTAGATTCTATAAACGCTTAGAACTTAACATTCAGACCGCCTACAACAGCAACACCTTTGTTGTTGCTTCCGACAGCGTTACCTTCATCTTGCCAGCTAACTTGCTGAATACTACCAATAAAATCAACACCAGGACCCATATTGTATGTGGTTCCTAATGTCCATTTTGTGATAGCGTCGTCACCGGCTGTACCAGCAGCAAGTGGCCGTTCATGGTTGAAATATGTCAAAGCAACAACCATTGGGCCAGCTGTGTATGAAACACCTGCCGCAGTGGCTTCTGCATCTTGGCTGTTGGCCGTTCCAGAACGTGAAGTTGCATCTGGATTTGTGCCTTGGTCATTCACATCCATAAAGGCTACGCCAACTTTGATCGCACCAAAAGCCGCGTCTGCACCTGCAGTCCAACCATCGACTGAGCCTGTACCGTTGTCGGTTTGCCATCGAGTGAGGCCTACGTTGATCGCGTTAGCACCCATCTTGCCGGAATACTTTATTCCGCCATCGACTTGGCTTCCGTTAGTGCCGCCATTACCGCCGTTAGCAGGCATTGTGTTACCTGCGGTCAAGCCTGGAACATAACTGGCGCCAACTTTAAAGCCGGAGAACGATTTAGACAACCAACGGACTTTCATTTGGTCGCCGCCGCCAATGTTGTGGCCTTGTGGGGCCCCTTGAACAACAGCAGCTGGTTTTTGAATCCAAGCAGCCGAATCACCGCCACCTACTGCGCCGATAGCACCTGTTTTTGGAGCGCCAACCGACAATACTGCTGCGGCTGCTACATCAGCTCCGAGGGTAATTGAACCAAAACCTCCTGCAATCGTTACAGAAGAAGCATCGATATCAGCAGCGGTTTCTTGATCACCTTCAAGTTCTACTTTAACGGATACGGTAAGTCCATTATCAAGCTTTGTAGAACCCTTAAAATGAACCTCTGAATCCGTTTTAACGTCTATTTCGTTATAGCTAGTAGCAGACGTACCGGTTCCAACTACTTCATAAGCGCTTTGTTGTTTAGCATAACCAACAACCGCCTTATAGGAACCAGAAATGCCAACTTTTACTGGCTTAGCTTTTGATTTTGCCATAACGCCAGTCGATCCCAGCGCTAACACTCCGGCAGCTACAAGAGCCGAAGTCATATAAAGTGATTTTTTCATATTATTACTCCTAATTAACCCCCCAACCTTAGACATACATTGCCTAAAACATAATACAATTGAAGGGCTTCAAACGCCGACAATAAACCATAACAACGGTTTTCGGTCAACATTAGAAGCCGTAAAACAACATCGTTTTTGTTGTTTTGTTGTTTTTTTACAACACCCAGACGCCCCGATTAGTGGTTTTCTAAGGTTTTAAATCAGGTGTGTTTAAATTACAACATCTGTTTAAGGCAACGGTTAACGGCCTAAACGTGGTACGGAAAAACAATGGTGTTTTCGTTAATTTTTTGACGACTGATTAAAAGCGCAATTTGCTGGGTTTTTATTTAAATCTAAGATATAACACGCCAAGGTAAGGTGGCAACAAGCTGGATATTAGGCTATCATCAAAGTAGTGGACAAATGTTTGAATTTTTATACTCCAAAGTCAAAAAGTCCTTAAACCCGCTAAAAAACACCAAATTTACGAGCTTGATCGTGGTGTTTTTAGCGTTATCAGCATGCGAAAACCTGCAAATGCCCAAACCCGACCCGGTCAAAGAGAAGCCGGAGAGAGAAACGATTTTCGGGCCGGGAGGGCTAACGGATTTTCTTGATACAGACACTAAACAAAATAGGGCGGGTAGCGGAAGATCAATTGGCGTGAATGTGTTTTTATGGCGGGCAACACTTGACACCATGTCTGTCTGGCCCATTTTGTCTGCTGACCCCTTTGGCGGCGTAGTAATCACCGACTGGTACGCGCCGCCTGAAACTCCAAATGAGCGTTTCAAAATGAACATTTATATCTTGGATAGAGCCTTGCGAGCCGACGGTGTTCGTGTTTCGGTATTTCGGCAGATAAGAAGTGCATCAAACAGTTGGCGAGACGCCAGTGTGCGACCAGGTACAGCGCGTAAACTAGAGGAGGCTATTTTGATGCGAGCACGACAATTTCGCATTCAAATGGCCAATTAGTGCCTTGGTGTTCTCTTTCCAATACGAAGACACCCCTGTTGCTAAAAACATGCCGTTTAATCGGCTTTAGCCTGAAGAAACGGGTTACTACAATACCTTGAACAAAGCCTAGCTATTAGGAGACACTGTACCCGGATGACCCGATACAATTTTAAAAAAACAGAAGCGCGCTGGCAAAAAATTTGGGAAGATAACAAATGTTTTGAAGTAAAAGAAAACAGCGCCTTACCCAAATATTATGTCTTGGAAATGTTTCCCTATCCGTCAGGTCGCATCCATATGGGCCATGTCCGAAACTACGCCTTGGGCGACTTGGTGGCACGATATAAGAAAGCCCGCGGTTACAACGTTTTACACCCAATGGGTTGGGATGCCTTTGGCCTTCCAGCTGAAAATGCGGCGACCGCTAATAAGGTCCCGCCAGCAAAATGGACCGAACAAAATATCGATGCTATGCGAGCCCAGCTTAAGTCTATGGGTTTGTCATACGATTGGGCCAGAGAGCTTACAACCTGCTCCCCGGATTATTTTGTCCACGAACAAAAAATGTTTCTCGATTTTGTAAAGGCTGGACTTGCATATCGAAAAAAATCCTGGGTGAATTGGGACCCCCAAGAGAACACGGTGCTTGCCAATGAACAGGTGGTTGAGGGAAGGGGGTGGCGATCTGGCGCTTTGGTAGAAAAAAGACAATTAACCCAGTGGTTCCTTAAAATTACGGAATACGCCGACGACCTTATTGATTCAATCGAAGAACTGGTAAATTGGCCCGATCGAGTTCGTATCATGCAGAAAAACTGGATGGGCCGATCTGAGGGGATGCGTATTTATTTTGAGCTTGATGGGCGCGGCGACCATATTGAGGTTTTTACTACGCGCGCCGACACTCTCTTTGGTGCTTCGTTTTGTGCAATATCGGCCCAGCATCCCCTTGCAATCGAATTGGGCAAAGAAAACACTCGTTTAGCAGCGTTTATTGCTGAGTGTAATCGAATTGGAACCAGCGAGGCAGCAATAGAAACCGAAGAAAAACGAGGGTTTGACACCGGGTTAAAAGTTAAACACCCCCTCATAAAAAACCAGACGCTTCCGGTATATATTGCGAACTTTGTGTTAATGGACTATGGCACAGGAGCAATATTTGGTTGCCCGGCCCATGATCAGCGGGATTTAGATTTTGCCCGAAAATATAAATTACCAATTATCCCCGTAGTGGCCCCCAAAACGGCTGACCCTGAAACGTTTGAAATAGCTTCTGACGCCTATCTCGAAGAAGGAATACACATCAACTCTGATTTTTTGAATGGCACGACTATTGCTGAAGCAAAATCCATCGTGGCAAAAAAACTAATAGAGCTAAAAGCTGGTTTGAAAGAAACAAACTATCGGTTACGTGACTGGGGCGTTTCCAGACAACGCTATTGGGGATGCCCTATACCAATTATAAATTGCGAGAGCTGCGGCATCGTGCCCGTTCCAGATGATCAGTTGCCAATTACATTGCCGGACGATGTTAGCTTTAACGATCCCGGCAACCCTTTAAGCCATCATCCGACCTGGCGGCATGTTGACTGTCCAGAGTGCGGGGATCCCGCTTCTCGGGAAACAGATACGCTTGATACCTTTTTCGAATCCTCTTGGTATTTTGCACGGTTTTGTTCACCCCATTCAGCGGAGGGGCTGGATAAAGATGCAGTGAGTTACTGGCTGCCAGTTGATCAATATATCGGGGGAATAGAACATGCCGTTCTGCATTTGTTATATTCTAGATTTTTTACACGAGCTCTAAAACAATGTGGGTATCTAAATATCAAAGAACCGTTCAGCCGGCTAATGACACAGGGAATGGTCTGTCACGAAACCTACCAAGATATAAAAGGGGCGTGGCTACTTCCTGATGAGGTCAAAAAGACGAATGGGGGTACCTATGTCACGGTTAGTAATGGCGCTCCCGTAAAGCTCGGCCGCTCAGAAAAAATGAGCAAATCAAAGAAAAACGTCGTAGATCCGGAATTAATTATTGCCGAGTACGGCGCCGACACTGCAAGACTATTTATGCTGTCCGACAGTCCGCCAAATCGTGATCTTGACTGGACCGAAGCGGGTGTCGAAGGGGCGTGGCGTTATATCAACAGATTGTGGCGGATGGTTTCAGAGCCCCATATCCCGATCGAAACACCGGGTAAAAACCCGCCCAAGAATCTGGCCGAAGGCTACTACATTGTCAGGCGCAATATTCACCAAACTATTCGAAATGTTAGCAACGACCTCGATGAATTCCATTTCAACAAAGCAATCGCTCGAATAAGAGAGCTTACCAACACTCTCGACAACATGGAACCAGACGCGAATGGCTCTTCGTGGGTGTACAGAGAAGGGATGGAAACCGTAACAAAATTAATCGGGCCGATTATACCACATATTGCCGAAGAAATGTGGCAAAAACTCGGATACAGGCGATTAGTGGTTGATACCCCTTGGCCAGATTGCGATCCCTCGCTATTAATTGAAGATACCGTTACAGTGGGTGTCCAGGTAAATGGCAAAATTCGAGGGACAGTAGCGTTGCCAATTGATTGCAACCAAGCTGTTGCCGAAAAAGCGAGCCTTAAACTTAACCCAGTTTTAAAAGCTATTGGTAATAACAAAATAAAAAATATAATTTTCGTGCCTAATAGGATAATAAATGTCGTTATATAAAACTGCACAGGTATGTATTATTTTAATTCTCGCATCTGGGTGCGGGTTTCAGCCTATATTTGGTACCGGAAAAAAATCAATAATTATAAAAGAAATGCAGCATATTGAAATCCTACCAATTGAAAACCGGATTGGGCAGCGATTGCGCAACCATTTAGAATATGCCATTACCCCGTTAGGAAGAGCCTTCCCTACCAAATATTTTCTGAAAGTCAGTTTGACTGAAAACAAACAAAGCCTGGCTATAAAAAAGTCAAAAATAGCCACTCGAGCTAATTTGAATTTTAGAGCGAATTTTGTATTGACCCGAAAATCGAGTGGAGAGTTGTTGGCGCAGGGAAGCAGCCGCATGACTACTAAATACAATATGTTAACCGAAACCTTTGCTACGCTGATGGCAGAGAAAGACGCCCGAAAAAGAGCTGTTCGTGAAATAAGTGAAGACATATCGAGAAAAATTGCTGTATTTTTCAAATTGAGTGATAAATCTATAATGGATGAGAATTGAAGTTTAACACTAAACAAATTGCCCAATTTATCAAGAAGCCGGATCCTATTATACGCCTAGCACTTTTTTACGGCGTCGATCGGGGTCTCGTCCATGAAAGGACACGACTTTTAACAAAGACGCTTGTAGGAGATTTTGACGACCCCTTTCGTGTTAGTTTGCTCACAGGTACTGAAGTTGAACAGGACCCCGCACGCTTGACAGACGAAGCTTCAGCACAGTCACTCATTGGTGGCGAGCGGGTTGTCCTGATTGAGCTTGATGGTAAGAATATTTCGTCTGCATTGCTTCAATATTTGGAAAGTGGCATAGAGGGATCGTTAGTCATAATAAAGGGCGGCGATTTGAAACCCACGTCACCAGTTCGAAAACTGGTTGAGAAAAATGACCGTGCCGCTGCTATGCCTGCTTATACAGATAATGAATCGTCGCTTAATGCGTTGGTAGATTCTATCCTACGTGAGAATGGGATTTCAACCAACAACGCTTGCAAACAGTACTTAATCAACAATCTTGGCTCAGATCGGCAGATGTCACGGTCAGAGCTTGAAAAGCTTGTAACCTATATGGGCTTGGAAAAAGAGTTAACAATAGAAGACGCCATGTTAGTGGTTGGAGATAATGATGCCTTTTCAGTTGATCAAGTGGTATACGCGGCAGCGAGTGGAAACAGGATCGATCTTGAAGGAAAGCTCGTTCGCGCTTTTCATGAAGGACAAATGCCCATTAGCATTTTGCGGGCAACGATTAAACATTTTCAAAAGTTACACCTGGCGTCAGGTCATGTCGCGAATGGCCTGTCTTTTTTAGAAGCTTTTAATTTGGTCAAGCCGCCAATTATTTTCTTTTTAAAAGACCAATTTATCCAACAATTACAAGCGTGGTCAGTAATAAAAGTCGAAAAGGCGTTAGGCATTTTGACCCGCGCTGAAATTGATTGTAAAAAGACCGGGCTACCCGAAAAAGTAATCTGTGGGCGTGTATTGATGAGTTTGTCGCAAGCAGCGCGGCAATAAAGACAAAGAATTTGAGGATCACAACAAAGGTAATTATTTGTTAGTTATTTAGCGTGTATTCTTCCTTAATTAACGAGAAGCACGATCCATCAAGCAGCCGTAACCGACCCCTAAATAGTTGGAAAAAATGCCCTACTTTCCCGAGAAACCCTTCCGGAAAATGAAACCGCTGCGCGGTTAGGCTTAAAGAAAGACGCCCTTCGCAAATGTCTCCAACATCGCAAAGAAGAGCACTTTAAAGGAAACGATAGCCGCTGGAAGGTTTACCTTTCTGGAATTTCTGCCTGTCAGAAATTGCCAGATAAGGATTTTACAATTGTTGAAATTAACAAACGTGACGGTTTGTTGCTTTTGCTGAGCGAAGTTAAAGAGCGCTTAGAAGATAGAAATGCCGCAATTAATTACCTTAAATCTCAAATAGGCAAAAAATATAAATTAATTTGTTATCTGGTTGAGAGCTTATTAATCCACTATCAGCTCCAAATGCTTATGGATGAAAACAGCGGCTTCAAGGCCGGAAAAGAAAAAATATAATGTTATTAAAACAGGCCTATAACGCGCTAAAGACGCCTTCTCGAAATTTATGCACCAACTTTAGTTCGGTAGCGTACAAATTTATACCCCCAATTATACCCCCAATTACGTTAAGCCGCAGCCTGAAAGCGGGCTGATCAGAAGACAATGCCTTTATTCCGGGTCAGCCTATTCATCGCCCTGCTCCAGCTGCCGGCCATGCGTGCCCTGGCTAAGCATATATAAAACAGAATCTAGCTGTTCAAGCCTGTCGTAAGCAATTCTTATACTTCCACGGCCTAGATTAAAGTCAATGTCCACTTTTAGTCCCAACAATTTTGAAAGGTCTTTTTCAAGTGCTAAAACATTAACATCTTTATCCACCGCCTTGGGCATTTTCTCCTTTAAAGCTGGCCCTTTTTGGCGTGCTTTTGCTAAATTTTCAGTTTGACGCACGCTTAAGCCTTGTTTTATGACCTTTTTTGCCAACTCTACTGGGTTTTGAGCATTTAATAGCGCACGAGCATGCCCAACACTTAAGTCGCCCGAACGGAGCATGTTTTTGATGGGATCGGGTAAATTCAAAAGTCTAACAATGTTGGTAACATAGGGGCGGCTTTTTCCAAGCGTAGTGGCTATTTCGTCTTGAGTATGGCTAAACTCGTCAACGAGACGCCGATAACCTTCCGCCTCCTCAAGGGGTGAAAGATTTTCTCGTTGCAGGTTTTCCACCAACCCTACCTCTAAAGCTTCACCATCGGAGAAATCACGCACCAAAACAGGAACTTCATGAAGGCGCGCCAGCTGCGCCGCACGCCAACGACGCTCCCCAGCAACTATTTCAAAGGCACCGGCAACCCCCGCACGTGGACGAACCAAGATTGGCTGCAAAATGCCGTGTGTTTTTATCGAGTCTGCTAGCTCCTTAATCTCTGTCTTGCTAAACAATTGCCGCGGCTGAAATTTTCCTGGAGAAATATGTTCAATCGCAACAGTTTTTTCCGATTCTCGCCCGCTTTTCTCTGCTTTTTTTTCAGTCGAATCGACTTTAACACCAGCATCCAGCAATGCGGACAGCCCTCTGCCCAGTTTTTTTCTAGGAGCCTTGGCCATAATTTAAAGAACCCATAATTTTTTCGCGCTTTAAAACCTCGCCTGCCAAATGTATATACGCCTGAGATCCGGCACAATTTATATCGTATAGCAGCACGGGCTTGCCGTGTGAGGGCGCCTCGGACACCCGAACATTACGAGGAATAACCGTCTCATAAACAATTGCTCCGAAAAACTCTCGAACATCTGTAGCAACTGCATCGGACAAGTTGTTTCTACTATCAAACATTGTTAACACTATCCCTTGAATTTCAAGAGTGGGGTTATATGATTTTTTTATTCGCTCGATTGTGCGGACCAAATGGCTCAAACCTTCCAGAGCAAAAAACTCACATTGAAGAGGAACCAAAACAGCATTAGCAGCGTTTAAGGCATTAACTGTCAACAGGCCTAGTGCCGGTGGACAGTCGATAAAAACATATTCATAAACATCCAGACAGTCTGCTAGGGCCGATTTTAAACGAAATAAACGATCTTCAAAATCAATAAGCTCGATCTCAGCGCCGGATAAGTCAACACCAGACGAAACAACGGAAAGCCCGGGAACAGACGTCTCCAAGATCGCATCTGCTAAAACGGCCTCACCAATCATAACGTGGTAAGCGTTAGTTTCGCGCTCGGTGTGTTCAATACCCAAACCTGTGCTCGCATTCCCTTGGGGATCCAAATCCAACACCAAGACTACTTTTCCAGCTGCCGCTAAGGCTGTAGCCAAATTAATCGTCGTTGTTGTTTTTCCAACCCCGCCTTTTTGGTTCGCTATAGCTATAATCCGGGACTTTTGTTTTGCTGTATTAGCCGCAATCCTATTTAGCCCTGTGTTGTCATCTCTGTTATTCACGTAATGATAAATTCCTTATTTCCAATAAAACACCCGGCAACAGTTCTTTTGGTAAATTTCCGCCACCCAACATTGGGTTAACGTTGGAAAAGTAAACTTCAACATCCATATTCCACCTTTTTTTTGATGCGGTCAATTCTTGTTCAAAATTTTCCCCTTTTATAAATAAACACCTTCCGCCCTCCGCTAAAAGAGGAGAGCCTAAATAAAGCAGCTTTTCAAGCGGTGCAAGGGCTCTTGCTACTATGCATTGAGCTGATTTTAATTCTGGGTAATTTTCAATACGGCCATTATAAACTCTGGCGTCACACGATGTGTGACGAATGATCTCTTCCAAAAATATGCATTTTTTTTTATTGGATTCCATAAGAATGAGGCCTGTCACACCCATTATCGATAAAACCAAGCCGGGAAAGCCTGCGCCAGTGCCGAGATCCAGCACTTTGGTATTTTGTCTATCAATGTATGGGAGTATTTGCGCGGAATCAAGAATATGGCGACACCAAACGTCTTTTAGCGTGCGGGATCCAACCAAATTCATGCGCGGCTGCCACCTTGACAACATGTCAACATAGATCGAAAGGTTTTCAAGCGTTTCACGTGAAACGCCCGTCGTTTGCCGAAAGTCGTCTTTTAAGAATATTATTGGTTTACCTGACATCGTAGTGTTTCACGTGAAACGGCAGCTATGGTTTACGCAGCATTTCTTGCTTTCCGACGCACAAACCCGAGCAAAGCCGTAAGCGCCGCTGGTGTCACCCCAGATATCCGCGCGGCGGCGCCTAGCGTTGCCGGGCGCGCTTTCTTAAATTTAGAGCGAACCTCATTTGATAGCCCTCCTATAGAATCAAAATCAATGCCCTCGGGTATTACCAGTGATTCATCTCGCCGAAACACACGAACATCAGCATCCTGCCTCTCCATATAACCCGAATAAAGGCCTATGATTTCAAGCTGCTCTTTAATTTCAGCAGAAAATCGGCCTATCTCCGGCCATATTTGGCTAATTTTATCCATGTTCATTTTTGGATATTGCAACAAGTCCAAAATGTTTCGGCGCACCCCGTCTTGATTAATTTTGATGCCGCGCTTGGCAAGTTCATTCGGTGTTTTATTCAATCTTTTTGAAAGCTCAATCGCTTTATTGAGCCCGGCCATCTTTTTTTCAAAGGACACTCGGCGCACATTACCGACACAGCCACAGGCAATGCCTTTTTGCGTTAAACGCTGATCCGCATTGTCGGACCTGAGTTGGAGCCGGTATTCTGCGCGGGATGTAAACATCCTATACGGTTCTGTTGTTCCAAGATTAACTAAATCATCTATCAAAACTCCTATGTATGCGTCGGCACGGTCAATAAGAATTGGGTCAAGACCACCGGAGGCGCGAGCAGCGTTTATTCCAGCGACAACGCCCTGGGCACCTGCTTCTTCATAGCCGGTGGTACCGTTAATCTGGCCGGCCAAATAAAGCCCGGAAACGCGTCGTGTTTCGAGCGTGGACCTAAGTTCTCTCGGGTCAACATAATCATACTCGATTGCATATCCGGGCTGAATCATAACAGCTGATTCAAGCCCAGGAATTGTCTTTAAAAACTCCAACTGTACATCTTCTGGCAAAGATGTCGAAATTCCATTGGGATAAACAATATCGCTGTCCAGGCCTTCGGGCTCAAGAAAAATTTGATGGCGATTTCGGTGTGCAAATCGCACCACCTTATCTTCTATCGACGGACAATACCGAGGCCCCGCACTTTCTATTTGACCAGAGTACAGCGGCGCACGGTGCAAATTTGCTTTTATACACTCATGTGTGGTTGGAGTGGTCTCGGTAATATAACAAGAAATTTGTGGTGTTGTAATCTTGTCGGTGAGGTAAGAAAAAGGCCGGGCGGGTCTATCGCCGGGCTGCTCGATCAACGGCGCCCAATTAACAGTCCTACCATCAAGCCGCGGAGGTGTGCCCGTTTTGAGGCGGCCCAACGAAAAACCCAAACACCTAAACGTGGCGGACAAGCCGGTTGAAGGGCCTTCATTAACTCGGCCCGCAGGCGTTTTATTCTCGCCAATGTGCATTAAGCCGCGCAAAAAGGTGCCGGTCGTTATTACGATTTTAGGGGCATAAAAAGGCTCGCCTTTTTCGATTTTTAGTCCAACTAAGTTTTGGTTTTCATCAAACAAAAGGTCCTCCACTGACCCCGCCATTATTGATAAATTTTTTTGCGCCAATAACAGCGCGGATATAGCCTGTCGATAAAGCTTGCGATCGGCTTGTGCGCGTGGCCCCCTTACAGCCGGGCCCTTGCTCCGATTAAGCACACGAAATTGAATACCGCCTTTGTCAATCGCCTTAGCCATAAGGCCATCTAGGGCGTCTATCTCTCGCACCAATTGGCCCTTTGCTAGACCGCCAATTGCCGGATTACACGACATTTCGCCAATTGTTTCAATTTTATGGGTTAGCAATAATGTTTTTGCCCCAATGCGAGCAGACGCTGAAGCAGCCTCACAACCAGCATGGCCACCACCAACAACTATCACGTCGTAACTATTATGTTTTTTCATCTCGCGTTTCATACCGCGAGAATTTAAGGCCAGTTGTCCGTCAAGTCAAATAACGACCAATAGCATAGAAACCTTGTCGACCGACCAACCAGGTAACCCCTTGTCAGCCCAGTCTATCAGGATAGCTCCTAAAGGCCCAATAAGAAACTTGCAATTACTATTTACCTATACAAAATTCTCGAAAAACAACATCCAGCACCTCTTCGACATCTACTCTTCCCGTAATTTTCCCTAGAGACCGGGCTGCCTGCCTCAAATCTTCGGCCTTTAACTCAGCCCCTTTGACCGCCTTAAAGCGTTGCAGGCTTTCCACACAATCCTCTAGTGTCCTTCGGTGTCTTAACCGAGTGAGAGCGGGCGAGGCTGACAAGCAACACCGCGCGGATACTTCCTTTTTTAAGACTTCAAACAAACGATCTAAGCCTTCCCCAGATAAGGCCGAAACCTCGAGGTGTTCACTTTGAGGCGTTTTCATCAAATCAGATTTGTTAATGACAACCACTGCATTATTGTCTATCAAATCACGGGTTTTAATATCAGTTTCTGGCCATAACTCTCCGTCGAAAACTACTAATTTAAGGTCCGCTTGCTTAGCGCGCTCCACAGCGCGACGAACGCCCTCATTTTCAACAGCATCCGTCGCTTCCCGCAAACCAGCCGTATCGGCTATGATCACGGGATAGCCACCGAGCTCAAGATGCACTTCTATAACATCTCGTGTCGTTCCCGCCTGTTCAGATACAATTGCTACATCACGATTAGATGCACGATTAAGCAGGGTTGACTTCCCCGCATTAGGTGGACCAACTATTGTAATATAGACACCTTGACGCAAAATTTCGCCTTGGTTCCCATCATCAAGGTGTACGATGATTTCTTTATAAATTTGCACAATTTCTGTAGCTACATTTTCATCGATTCCGGTTGGCAAATCTTCGTCCGCAAAATCAATTTTAGCTTCAAGGAATGCGATAGCCCTCAACAAGCGTTGCCGCCATCTATCATACATGGCACCCAGCTCTCCACATAGTTGCCGTGTCGCTTGACGGCGCTGGGCCGACGTTTCGGCGTTGATCAAATCAGCCAAACCTTCCGCTGCAGTAAGATCAAGTTTACCATTTTCAAAAGCGCGCCTAGTAAACTCTCCCGGCTCTGCTAACCGGACCCCTTTTTGTCTGCTCAATGTCTCAGCTATAGCGGAAATGACTGCCTGACCACCATGAACATGGAGCTCAACGACATCTTCTCCCGTAAAACTTTTCGGTTCAGGAAAATAGATAACCAAACAATCATCCAAAACATCGCCACTAAACGGATCGGCTAATCGCATTAATGTTGCGCACCTCGGCACCGGTGGTGATTTCTTTGTTAGCGTCCTCAACACATCGCTTGACGCCGATCCAGATATACGAAAAACCGCCACCCCGGATTTTCCAGTCCCGCTCGCTAATGCAAAAATTGTTTGATCAACACCCTCTAAAATCATAGTGGTAGATATAAGCAGGTGAAAGAAAACTGTCACGTTTTTTAGTATTATCTCATATTTTCAATGGGTTTTCCTATTGTTTTAAATTATTCTAATATAACTTGAGGGCTTAAAATGGGGGAAATCAAATCCGAAATATATTAAGCAAAGAAACCAGTCCGTACCTCAGGCAACATAAAGATAACCCTGTTCACTGGCAGCCTTGGGGCCAAAAGCCCTTTGCCCTTGCAAAAGAATTGGACCGGCCCGTGCTTTTGTCGATCGGGTATTCTGCATGCCACTGGTGTCATGTCATGGCTCACGAAAGCTTTGAGGATGAACATACTGCTGAACTAATGAACAGGCTTTATATCAACATTAAAGTTGATCGAGAAGAGCGACCAGATGTCGATAGCATTTATATGTCCGCATTGGCAATGATGGGTCAGCAGGGTGGTTGGCCACTAACCGTGTTTTTAACACCCGAAGGCACACCTTATTGGGGAGGCACTTATTTCCCCCCATTCTCCAAATATGGGCACCCCGGATTTTGTGACGTCCTTAATGCAATATCGGACCTTTATCAGAAACAGCGAGATAAAGTTGAAGCGAACGGAATTGCGATTCTCGATGGCCTTTCACAACAAGCCCGTCTGCCGAATATGCCAACGGCGACCAGCCAAACTCTTCAGGGCATTAACGCGGCTGCAGAAGAAGCGCTATTCATGATCGATTACAAAAATGGCGGCACGAAGGGAGCTCCCAAATTTCCTCAGCCCGCATTCCAAGAATATTTATGGCGAGCATTTTTGCGAACAAATAATAAAAAATTTTTTGATGCTGTAACAAGGTCAATTACCCACATGTGCCAAGGTGGCATTTATGATCATCTTGGTGGAGGATTTGCTCGCTATTCTACCGATACTATTTGGTTGGTGCCCCATTTTGAAAAAATGCTCTATGACAATGCACAACTTATCTTTTTAATGACACTGGTTTGGCAAAAAACCCACACGCCGCTTTTTGAACTTCGCATCCAAGAAAGTATTTGTTGGGCCATATCCGAGCTGCAAACAGCGGAAGGGGGTTTTGCTGGAAGCTTAGACGCCGATAGCAAAGATAAGCATGGCAGCTCACAAGAGGGGGCATTTTATGTTTGGGACGAATCTGAAGTCGCCGACGCACTCGGAAATAACGCGGGTCTTTTTAATGAAGTTTACGATGTCTCAAGTGATGGCAACTGGGGAGGAAAAACAATCCTTAACAGGCTAAAATCAATTCATTTAGCCGATAAAAAAACAGAAGATGAACTGCTGACATGCCGAAACATATTGTTAAAAGCTCGCAATAATCGACCGCGGCCCGGATTAGATAACAAAATTCTTGCTGACTGGAACGGTTTAATGATCGCGGCACTTTGCTATGCCGGTACCGTGTTTGAGAAGAGTGAGTGGATTAACGCGGCAAAAAGGGCTTTTGGTTTTATTCAAAACAACATGGTTGACGGGCCTCGCTTAAAACACGCTTATTGCTCAGGTTCAGTAAAAAATGCGGATGTATTGGACGATTATGCTGGCATGATAAAAGGTGCGCTTTTTTTGTTTCTCGCGGTAGGAGAACAAAAATACCTTGCACAAGCTGTGGCTTGGGCCAAAACCGCAGATGAATATTTTTGGGATTCCGGCGGAGCGGGATATTTTGATTCACCAAACGACGCGACGGACTTAATTGCTCCGTCAAGAACAGTATTTGATAATGCTACTCCATCAGGAAACGGTGTTATGTCTGAAAATCTTGCCCGGCTTTACTATCTCACTGGAAACCCGGCTTATCGTGAGAAGGCCTATCTTTTAATAAATGCCTTTTTATCAAAAACACCGGGCCAAGATGCAAATATGCCCAGTATCATCGCCGGTTTTGAAATTCTAGATGCGGGAATTCAAGTAATTGTCATTGCTGAAAAGAATCGGGGGCACGCGCTTGTTAGATCAGCGCTTTCGGCTGGAAACCCAAATCTCATCTTGTTGAGGTTGTTGCCCGAAACTGCACTGCCGGCATCTCACCCAGGGTTTGACAAATCTCAAGTTAACAACCAGCCAACGGCATATGTTTGCAGGGGGCAGTCCTGTGGTTTGCCTCATACCGATCCCGTTGAACTGTTTAAAGCGCTGTGTTACTAGTGTACATTTATGGCATTAAATGACAGTTAATCACATTTCATTTTTAACTCGCCTTGGCTGGCTTACCATATTTGATGACGCTGGAAAAATAGCTGCCCTTGAATGGGGCAAAGCGGAAAATAATACCGCAACTTCACTACTTAAAGATGCCCAAAAACAGCTCATCGAGTATCTTAACAGAAAAAGAAATTTCTTTGATATACCCTTAAATCCCCACGGCACTCATTTTCAACAATCAGTGTGGCACAAATTAATCAACATTCCTTATGGGGAAACAGAAACCTACGGGTTTCTCGCAAAAAGATTGGAAAGTAGCCCGCGAGCAATTGGTGGTGCTTGCGGAAAAAACCCAATTCCAATTTTTATCCCATGTCACCGAGTAGTAGAAGCAAACAAAGGATTAGGAGGCTTTTCAGGCGGCTCCGGCATTCAAACAAAACAGGCCTTGCTCATGCTTGAATCTCCAGTAAAAAATAGGATAAAAGAATAAAGCCAATATTTTTGAGGAAAGAACATGACTAAAGCCATACGCGTTCATAAAACAGGTGGACCAGAAGTGCTTAAATGGGAAGACGTTCAACTAGGTGATCTGACAAAAAGACAGGTGCGTTTAAAGCACACAGCCATTGGTTTAAATTTTATTGATTGTTATCACCGTTCCGGTCTTTATCCTGTTGAATTGCCGCTTACTCTCGGCTCCGAAGGGGTCGGTATTGTTGAAGCCATTGGTTCAGAGGTCGTGGGGATTGATATTGGACAGCGTGTTGCCTACTGCGGTGGGCAAACTGGATCTTACAGCGAAATAAGGAACATTGACGCCAGAGTCCTAATTCCTCTTCCGGACAATATTAAAGATCAAGATGCGGCCGCCATGATGCTCAAAGGAATGACTGTACATATGTTGATGTTCAAGTGCTACAAGGTAAAGGAGGGCGATATCATACTCGTCCATGCCGCAGCTGGGGGGGTTGGATCCATTATGTGTCAATGGGCAAATGCATTAGGTGCGACGGTTATTGGAACAGTCGGAAGTGACGAAAAGGCAAAAAAAGCAAGTGATGTTGGATGTCATCACCCCATTAATTATACCAAAGAAGATTTTGCCAAACGTGTATCGGAGTTAACCCAAGGCGAAGGCGTTCCTGTTGTCTATGACGCTATAGGCAAACAAACCTTTGAAAAATCAATGGATTGTTTGTCCCATTTCGGAACCCTAGTAAATTATGGCAACGCCTCTGGTTCCGTGCCCGCCATTGAGCCTCTTGAACTTATGCGCCGGGGATCTCTTGCCCTAAGTCGGCCGACGCTTTTTAATTATACTTCGAACCTTGAAAATCGAAAGATCGCGGCAACTGATTTATTTGACGTTGTGGCTTCTGGAAAGGTCAGTATTAAAATAGGACAGACCTTCCCCCTTTCCGATACAAAAGCCGCGCACATCGCCTTGGAATCAAGGCAGACAACAGGATCAACTGTTATCTTGCCATAATGCGTGAGTAAATAACGATAGGGGTAATTAGGAAAAACAACTTCATAGTATAAAAAGTAAATCAGGTATTCATCGAATCAAAAAAATCATCATTGGTTTTCGAATCTTTTAATTTCTCTATTAAGAATTCCATTGAATCGATAACGCCCATTGGATTCAATATTCGACGCAGTACCCACATTTTTGACAACGTTCCTTTGTCAACCAACAGCTCTTCCTTCCGCGTTCCAGATTTTGTAATATCCATGGAAGGCCAGGTGCGTTTATCGGTCAACTTTCGATCGAGAATAATCTCCGAATTGCCTGTTCCCTTAAACTCTTCAAAGATAACTTCATCCATTCGTGATCCTGTGTCGATTAGAGCTGTTGCTATAATAGTCAGGGACCCCCCTTCTTCAACATTGCGGGCCGCCCCAAAAAATCGCTTGGGCCGTTGCAGCGCGTTGGCATCAACGCCTCCTGTTAAAACCTTTCCTGAAGAAGGAACTACGGTATTATAAGCGCGTGCCAATCGTGTTATTGAATCAAGCAAAATGACAACATCCCTTTTGTGTTCTACAAGCCGCTTTGCTTTTTCTATCACCATCTCAGCAACCTGAACATGGCGCGAGGCGGGTTCATCAAAGGTTGAGCTAACCACCTCACCTTTAACAGATCGTGCCATATCGGTAACTTCTTCTGGCCGCTCATCAATCAACAATACTATCAGATAACATTCGGAATGATTAGCCGCGATTGACGTTGCTATATTTTGGAGCATTACTGTTTTACCGGTTCGGGGGGGGGCTACTATCAAAGCGCGCTGCCCTTTTCCTACTGGCGTAATTAAATCTAAAATGCGCGATGTTGGATCCTTTATGGTGGGATCATCAATTTCCATATTTAGACGTTCATCGGGATAAAGCGGTGTCAGGTTATCGAAGTTAATCCGGTGTCGAACATCTCCAGGATCACTAAAGTTAATATTCGTAACTTTTAATAATGCGAAATACCTCTCCCCATCCTTCGGCGCACGGATTTGCCCCTCAACCGTATCTCCGGTCCTAAGCCCAAACCGCCGAACCTGACTGGGCGAAACATAAATATCATCGGGGCCGGGTAAATAATTCGATTCTGGAGACCGCAAAAACCCAAAGCCATCTTGCAAAACCTCGAGCACTCCGGTGCCGAAAATAGCAGTATCATTTTCCGCCATCTGTTTAAGTATGGCAAATAACATGTCTTGCTTTCGCAATGTGCTTGCATTTTCAATTTCAAGCTCTTCTGCAAATTGCAAAAGGTCTGTCGGCGATTTTTCTTTAAGTTCTTGAAGGTTCATTTTTATACGGTTTGATTGAGCAGAAATTATACAACAGGAGGAATTTGTCGGTTATAAAAGAAACTTACTTTGAGAAAACACAGGGGAATGTGTGTCAAAAACAAGGTTCGGTTTAACGCCAGATGTTATCCCAAAACCCAAACAATAAATTATTAGTTTTTATAAACTGGCCACAACAGTTCAATGTTCTAACAGAATAGACAAGATCAAGTCAATTGCTGATTTAAGAAAGGTTATTTATCAAAATGGCTTGATCACTACTGCTATAATTATAAGTATAAGCAGCGCCGTAGGAACCTCATTGACTATGCGAAAAAATTTTTGAGAGTTTTTGTTTAAATCAAACTCAAATTGTTTCCTCCATTTCTCTAACATATCATGCATAACAAACAGAATTCCAACAAAACCCAGCTTCAAATGCACCCACGTTTCAAGCCATTCTTCATGTTCGAAATCTAAGATCAGCAGCACACCGAAAACCACTGTTGCCAATCTTGCTGGGCGCATTATCAATTTCATTAAGCGGCGTTCCATGATTTTTAGCTTTTCAGAAAACTCCGATCGTATTTCCGCTTCACAATGATAAACAAACAATCGGGGTAAATATAGGAGGCCCGCCATCCATGCTACCGCACTTATGATGTGCAGGGCCTTAATCCACAAATATGCACCGCTCGATAATTCAATCATTTACCCGGTGGCTCTTTTTGTATGCAGCAACGTCTGGATGGCGGACAAATATCTTCCCCCAAACCGGAAATTACAGACATTTCGTTTTCGCTGGCATATTTTACTAATTGCGCAAGACAGGAGATAAAGTCTGGGTGGGTGCCTAAAGCTGGCACTCGGCTATAGTGGGGTAAATTGTATCGGTGAGCTATTTTTTTATATTCTATATCCAGTTCCACAAGGGTTTCTGAGTGCTCTGATACAAAAGAAATTGGTAATATGATAATCCCTACTTTATCTTCTGCTGCTTTTACAATCTCATCATCAAGAGATGGCCCGATCCACTCAAGCGGACCAATACGGCTCTGATAACAAACACGCCAATCGGCGAAATCAACTTTAGAAGCACGGGCTATTGCAGTTGCTGTTTTCTCAATTTGTTGCTGATAAGGATCCCCTTTTTGAATGATCTTTTTTGGCAGTCCGTGCGCTGAAAAGAGAATTCGGGTTTTTTGTGTTGTTTTTCTTATTTCATTACAAAGCAAATCGGCTTGAGCCTTTATAAGGTTTTCATTTGTGGGGTAACAACAAATTATTTTAGACTCTTTATTAAGTTTAATTTTCTTAGCTGTATCTTCCCAATCTTTAATTGAAGAACGAGTCGTAGTTGTTGAGAATTGAGGATATAGTGGTAATAATACTATTTCATCAGGATCAAATTCTTTTACCCTTCGTGCTACGGATAAACTCATCGGATGCCAATATCGCATTGATACAAACACTTTAAAATTTATATTTTCGTCTTTGTTTAAACGAACCCTCAGAGCGTCAGCCTGTTTATTAGTTAATTCAAGTAATGGAGACCGGCCACCTATCTCACGATAAATTTTCTCAGCTATTGGTGCTCGTTTTTTTGATATACTTTTTGCCAGTAGCCAACGTAATGGTCTTGGAAAATCTATGATAGCGGCATCATTAAATAAATTAAATAAAAATGGTTGAATAGCATTTGGTTGATCCGGGCCCCCAAGGTTAAAAAGAACTACAGCCTTCTTAGTCATTTGGAAAACCACGCACAAGTTCAATTAGACGTTTGACATTAGAAATTGGTGTTTCCGGCAATATACCATGGCCTAAATTGAAGATAAAAGCACCGTTCGAAAAAGCTGCTAAAATATTTGCGATCTCTGCCTCCATCATGGTTCCGCCGACTAATAACGATAAATTATCGAGATTTCCTTGAATAACGCATTTCTTTTGGAGGTTCTCTACTGCCCAAGATAGCTGAATTGTTGAGTCTATAGAGATTGCATCAACACCTGTTTGATCGATAAAACGTTTATATAAAAGCCCAGCACCACGGGGAAAACCAATAATTGGTATCTGGGGATAAATGGATTTAATATTATCGATAATTGTTTTTGTAGGCTCTATTACCCATTTGTCAAATTGCATAGGTGGTAAAACTCCAGCCCAACTATCGAATAGTTGTATGATCTCAACCCCATTTTGTATTTGGTTGAATAAATGCTGGCTTGTAGCTTCTATTAGTACGTCGATTAATTTCTGGAAATTATTGGGGTCTTGGTAAGCCCATTTTTTTACTTTATAAAAATCTTTACTACCACCACCTTCAATCATATAGGTTGCAATAGTCCATGGAGAGCCTGCAAACCCTATAAGGGCTGGATTATAGGCGAGTTTTTTGAGTTCTTTTTTAACTTCTTTTACAGCCTCATAAATAGGAAATAAGTGATCGGAGACTTTGTCGGCGCTTAATGATTTAAATTGTTCGGCTGATTCTAAAGCGTCAAGTTTGGGACCTTTTCCGGGGATGAATTTTATTTTCTGACCTAATGCGTCTGGAATAACCAAGATATCAGAAAATAAAATTGCGGCGTCGAATTGATATCGTGTTAGTGGTTGAAGGGTTGCTTCTAAACACAAGGTAGGGGAGTAACAAAAATCCAGAAAGCTTTTGGCTTTCGTTCGAAGTTTTTTATATTCCGGTAAGTGCCTACCAGCTTGTCGCATTAGCCAAATTGGCGGGGGGCTATGTCTTTTTCCTTGTAGTACACGAACAATTTTTTTCTCTCTTGCCGTTGATGAATTCATTAAGGCCTGTGCTCTTAAAGTTTTCTGTTAAAGATTGGGATTATCATATCAATTATTAAATAATAAATAATAGGTTGTTGTTGTTGTTGGGGCTTTGAAAGTGAGGATTATTTTTAATACAAAATTTATCCAGATTTTAAATTTAGTAAATTTTAAGTCACGGCTTTTTCTTATTCTGAATTTCTTGTTGATAAGATATTGCGGTTTGTTTGTTTTTTGGGGTTTATAAATGATTTTTATGAATATAAAAGGACCTTTTATAATATTAATGACGTGAATAACGTTTGTTTGTTGTTATTATACATTCTTATAACTTAATTAATTTCGTTTTATACATTTTCATTAGTGGTTTGATAAAAAACAGTTTACCTTGGATAAGTATTTCTGAATTTGATAATTTGAAACTTATCCTCTAACCGCGCATCGGTTATTAGTTGTTTTTATCCCCACTTAAGTGGATAAATTTCATGTTTGTAGTTAAAAAAGCTTGATGTTATGTCCGATTTTCACCTTTATTTAGTTTCCGATGCTACTGGTGAAACGGTTGAATCAGTAGCTCGCGCTTGTTTAGTTCAATTTGAACACACGCAACCGGTTGAACATGTTTGGAACCTCGTTCGTTCACAAAGACAAATTGAACATGTAATTACTGAAATTGAAAGTCGTCCGGGTTTTGTATTGTATACACTAGTTAATTCAGAAATTATTGCCCAACTTCAAGCGGCGTGTAGGAGAATAAATGTTCCGTGTGTTTCTGTTTTACAACCAATAATGTCTTCGTTTGCTAATTATTTACACGAAAAAGGTGATGCACAGCCTGGACGCCAGCATACGCTGGACGAAGGATATTACGAAAGAATAGCGGCTATGGATTATGCTATGACGCATGATGATGGTCAGGTAACGGAAGATTTAGAAGAAGCAGACGTTGTAGTTTTAGGTGTCTCACGAACCTCAAAAACACCTACGTGTATTTACCTCGCTAATCGTGGAATTAAGGCCGGAAACATACCGATTATATTAAACCACCAAATGCCAGAAGGTATTTTTGATTTACAAAACCCATTAATAGTGGGTTTGGTTAAGGATTCGAAAAGCTTAATACAGGTTCGAAGAAATCGATTAAGAATGTTAACAGAGAGCCAAGAAACTGCTTATGCTGATCCAGAAAAAGTTAACGAAGAAGTCAATTTTGCTCGAAGATTATTCACCCGAAACGATGTTAATATCATAGATGTCTCAAGACGAAGCATTGAAGAAACTGCGGCGGCGATTATGCAGCTTCACGCGCAGCATTTGGAAAAAAGAGACTAGTCTCGTTATGGCTATAAAACCCCAGGCTCTTATTTTAGCATCAGCAAGTAAATCGCGCAGCCAAATGTTGTTAAACGCCGGTGTAAAGTTTAGCGTTTTAGCGCCGCATGTCGATGAAAGCACAATTAAGTCTGAATTTAGTAGTAAAACAGCTGAAACTATAGCTATTAAATTAGCCGCATCAAAAGCCCTTAAAATTTCAGAATTACACCCACAAGCGTTTGTTATAGGTGCGGATCAAATGCTCGATTGTGATGGAAATTTTTTTGACAAACCGAAAAACTGTAAGAATGCTGTATCGCATTTGATGGCTATGAGAGGAAAAAAACACCGACTTACAGCCGCGGTTTGTGTAGTGCAGAATGGAGAAATTTTGTGGGAATTTACTGATAGTGTTCAACTGACTATGCGAAACTTAACAGATGAGTTTATTCAAAAATACGTTGATGACGTCGGTGCGGATATTTTGGACACCGTGGGCGCTTATCAGCTAGAAGGTCTGGGAGCACAGCTTTTTACCAAAATAGAAGGGGACTACTTTACTGTATTGGGTTTACCTCTTTTGCCGCTTCTTGAATTTTTGCGAAAAAAGAGCATTATTCAGTAGATGAAAAAGAGAGTTTTAAAAGCAGGTGTGGTTGGTTGGCCAATTGAGCACTCTTTGTCGCCATATGTACACGGGTTTTGGTTGAATGAGCATTCAATAAACGGTGAATACATAGCCAGAGCAGTTAGACCCGAAGATTTAGCGGGTTTTTTGCGGGAGTTAGTTGAAAAAGATTGGTGCGGTATAAATATCACACTGCCGCATAAAAATAGAGCATTTGAGATCGTTGACGAGTTGGATGAAGGGGCGCGGCATATCGGTGCCGTTAATACGGTTATTGTAACTGATAACGGCGCGCTAAAAGGAATAAATACGGACGGTTACGGGTTTTTAAAAAATTTGGAAGATCATTGTCCAGACTTGCGTTTAAGTGAAGGCTCTGCTGTTGTGTTGGGCGCCGGAGGCGCTGCGCGCGCTATATTGTTTTCACTTTTGGATAGTGGTGTGTCAGAAATTAAGTTGGTCAATCGCAACAAATCTAAAGCGGAGAAGCTAGCCTTCGAATTTGATGGCCCAATATCGGTTTATGATTGGTCACATCGATCGGAAATTTTAACGGAAGTTAATTTGTTAATTAATACAACGAGTCTTGGCATGACGGGCCAGTCTTCGCTAAAAATTGATCTTAGTAAATTACCGGTGAGAGCTGTGGTCAACGATATTGTTTATACTCCTATCGAAACTGAATTGTTGAGCAGGGCTAAAAAGCGAGGAAATATTGTTGTGGATGGTTTAGGAATGCTTTTACATCAAGCTGTTCCAGGTTTTTCCGCGTGGTTTGATGTTGACCCAAAAGTAACGCCATCATTACGCCACCATATTTTAGAAAAGATGAAAAACTGATGTACATTTTAGGGCTTACAGGGTCTATTGGAATGGGCAAATCCACAGCTGCTGGCGCTTTTCGCCTCTGTGGCGCCGCTGTGTATGATGCTGATGCAACGGTTCATAAATTATTGGGGCCGAAGGGGCGGGCCGTCAAAGCTGTTGGGATGGCTTTTCCAGGTGTGATTGAAGACAATAGTGTCGATCATAAGGCCTTGGGATCGATTGTTTATGATAATAAACGAGATTTATTAAGGCTCGAATCTATTTTACACCCTTTGGCAAGAGATCAACAACTTAAATTTTTACGCAAACACGCTAAGGCCAGAAAAAAACTCGTTGTGTTAGACATTCCTCTTTTGTTTGAAAAGCAGTTAGATAGCTTTTGCGATGCTGTGGTGGTCGTGACGGCGCCAGGCTTTCTCCAAAAAGCACGTGTTTTAGCACGCCCTGGAATGACAAATAAACGCTACTACCAGATATTAGACAATCAAATGCCCGATTTAGAAAAGCGGAAAAGGGCAGATTTTTTGGTGCAAACTGGTTTAGGTAAAAACCATAGTCTTTTGTGTATTCGCAATATTATTGCCACAACCCAGAACCGCAACGGCAGGGTTTGGTCAAGATAAAGGGTTAATATTGATGCGTGAGATTGTTCTTGATACCGAAACCACCGGATTTCGACAAAATGAAGGAGATCGAATTGTGGAAATAGGCTGCA